>NZ_VWWC01000106.1:0-26312 GCF_011753175.1 Burkholderia sp. Cy-637
TCCAGCATCTGGCCGGGATGAAGGACTCGAAGGTGATCGTGGCGATCAACAAGGACGAGGAAGCGCCGATCTTCAGCGTGGCCGACTACGGCATCGTCGGCGACCTGTTCACGGTGGTGCCGGAGCTGGTGTCCGCGCTCGGCTGAGCCGCGGGCGGCATCGCGCATCGGTGACGAGGCGCTGAGCACCACGACCAAGGGGCGCGGCAAGCGCCCCTTTTTTTACCCATAAGCAGACAGAGGAGAGGAGCACCATGAGCTATATCGCGCCCGTCAAGGACATGCTGTTCGTGATGAAGGAGCTGGCCGGCATCGACGACGTCGCGAAGCTGCCCGGCTTCGAGGATGCCGGCTTCGACACGGCGCAGGCCGTGCTCGACGAGTCGGCGAAGTTCTGCGGCGAGGTACTGGCGCCGCTGAACGTCGAAGGCGACAAGCAGCCGAGCTCATGGAGCCAGGGCGCCGTGACGGCGACGGCCGGTTTCGGCGAAGCCTTCCGCCAGTTCGTGGCGGGCGGCTGGCAAGGGCTGCAGCATCCCACCGAGTACGACGGCCAGGGCCTGCCCAAGCTGATCGCCACGCCTTGCATCGAGATGCTGAACGCCTCGAACCTGTCCTTCGCGCTGTGCCCGCTGCTGACCGACGGCGCGATCGAGGCGCTGCTGACGGCCGGCACCGACGAGCAGAAGACGCGCTACGTGCCGAAGCTGATCTCGGGCGAGTGGACCGGCACCATGAACCTGACCGAGCCGCAGGCCGGCTCCGACCTCGCGCTGGTGCGCTCGCGCGCCGAGCCGCAGGGCGACGGCAGCTACAAGGTGTTCGGCACCAAGATCTTCATCACCTGGGGCGAGCACGACATGGCGGACAACATCGTCCACCTGGTGCTGGCACGCACGCCGAGCGCACCCGAGGGCGTGAAGGGCATCTCGCTGTTCATCGTGCCGAAGTTCCTGGTCAAGGAAGACGGCAGCCTCGGCGAGCGCAACGACGTCCATTGCGTGTCGATCGAGCACAAGCTCGGCATCAAGGCGAGCCCGACCGCGGTGCTGCAATACGGCGATCACGGCGGCGCGATCGGCTACCTGGTCGGCGAGGAGAACCGCGGCCTCGAATACATGTTCATCATGATGAACGCCGCGCGCTTCGGCGTCGGCATGCAGGGCATCGGCGTGGCCGACCGCGCCTACCAGAAGGCCGCCGCGTTCGCGAAGGAGCGCGTGCAGAGCCGCCCGGTGGACGGCTCGGCCAAGCAGTCGGTCACCATCATTCATCATCCCGACGTGCGCCGCATGCTCGGCACCATGCGCGCGATGACCGAAGGCGCGCGTGCGCTGGCCTATGTCGCCGCCGCGCACAGCGACCAGGCGCACGCGCATCCCGACGCAGCCGAGCGCGCGCGTCGCCAGGCCATCTACGAGTATCTGGTGCCGGTCGTGAAGGGCTGGAGCACCGAGATGGTCAACGAGGTCGCCAGCCTCGGCGTACAGGTGCACGGCGGCATGGGCTTCATTGAGGAGACGGGCGCGGCGCAGTACTATCGCGACGCGCGCATCCTGGCGATCTACGAAGGCACCACGGCGATCCAGGCGAACGACCTGGTGGGCCGCAAGACCGTGCGTGACGGCGGCGCCGTCGCGAAGTCGCTGCTCGCCGGGATCGACGAGACCGTCGAGGCGCTCGGCGCGCAGGACACGCCGGCCTTCGCCGCGATGCGCCGCCATCTCGCCGACGGCGCGAAGTCGCTGGCGGCCGCGGTCGAGTTCGTGGTCGCCAACACCAAGGGCGATCCGAACGCGGTGTTCCTCGGCAGCGTTCCCTACCTGAAGCTGGCCGGCATCGTGCTGTGCGGTTGGCAGATGGGACGCGCGTTGCTCGCCGCGCAGGCACGGCGCGCGGACGATCCGGCCTTCCACGACGCGAAGATCGCGATCGCGCAGTTCTATGCCCAGCACGTGCTGGTGCAGGCGCCGGCGATTGCCGCGTCGATCGTCAGCGCGACCGGCCAGGACAGCGTGCTGGCGCTGACCGAGGACCAGTTCTGAGGAAGGCTGTTTTGTCCTGCCGGGGCCGGCGGCTCGGCGGGACGCGAAAATGAAGAAGGGCACCCTTGCGGGTGCCCTTCTTGCATCGAGCCAGTGCTATGACGTGCTCAGGCGTAGGCGGGGCGCGGCTTGCCGACGGTCTCGTCGAGATAGCGGTGGACCGACAGGTCGTCGGCCTGGATCGCCGGCTTCTTGCCCGACATCAGGTCGGCCAGCAACTGGCCCGAGCCGCAGGACATGGTCCAGCCCAGCGTGCCGTGGCCGGTGTTCAGGAACAGGTTCGGCACGGGGGTGCGGCCGACGATCGGCGTGCCGTCCGGCGTCATCGGGCGCAGGCCGGTCCAGAAGCTGGCCTTCGAGGTATCGCCGCCGCCCGGGAACAGGTCGTTGACGCACATTTCGAGCGTCTCGCGACGGGCCTGGTTCAGGCGCTTGTCGAAGCCGGCGATCTCGGCCATGCCGCCCACGCGGATGCGCGAGTCGAAACGCGTGATCGCGATCTTGTAGGTCTCGTCGAGCACGGTCGACACCGGCGCGGCGGCCGCGTCGACGATCGGCGCCGTGATCGAATAACCCTTGAGCGGGTAGACCGGGATCTTGACGATGTTCGACAGAAAGCGCGTCGAATACGAGCCGAGCGCGACCACGTAGGCATCGCCGCGCACCAGCTCGCCGCTGCATTGCACGCCGGCGATCCGGCCGCCGGCGATCGCCAGTGCGTCGATCGGCGTGTTGTAGCGGAACTGCACGCCGAGTTCCTCGGCCATCGCCGCCAGGCGCGTGGTGAACAACTGGCAGTCGCCGGTTTCGTCGCCGGGCAGGCGCAGGCCGCCGGTCAGCTTGTGCGAGACCGCGGCGAGCGCCGGCTCGGCATTCTTCAACTGGTCGGCCGTCAGCAGTTCGAACGGTACGTTCGCGTCGCGCAGCACCGCGATGTCCTTCGCGGCACCGTCGAATTGCGCCTGGGTGCGGAACAGTTGCAGCGTGCCGCCGGTGCGTCCTTCGTAGGCGATGCCGGTGTCGGCGCGCAGCGCCTGGAAGCAGTCGCGGCTGTATTCGGCCAGGCGCACCATGCGGCCCTTGTTGACCGCATAACGCTCGGCGGTGCAGTTGCGCAGCATCTGCCACATCCACTGCAACTGGAAGCGCGTGCCGTCCAGACGGATCGCCAGCGGCGCATGCTTCTCGAACATCCACTTGACGGCCTTCAGCGGCACGCCGGGCGCGGCCCAGGGGGCGGCGTAGCCGGGCGAGATCTGGCCCGCGTTGGCAAAGCTCGTCTCGAGCGCGGGGCCCGCCTCGCGATCGATCACCGTCACCTCATGGCCGGCGCGTGCCAGATAATACGCGCTCGTCACGCCCACCACGCCGCTTCCCAGAATCACCACACGCATAGCTGCTCCAGACGAAAAAAAGCGGAACCCGCCGGGGGCGTTGCCACGCCACTGCCTGCACGTTCCGACCTGGTTTTTTTCGCTATGGTATTGTCGACGTCCCAGTTTTTGTTATTGTATTTTTTCGATTTTCAGAAAAAACAGCATGAGAACTCAACGTCAACCGGTACGCGCGCTGGACAAGCTGGACCGCCGGATCCTGCGCCTGCTGCAACAGGACGGCCGCATGGCGATGAAGGACCTGGCCGAGCAGGTCGGCCTGACCGTCACGCCCTGCATCGAGCGCGTGCGCCGCATGGAGCGCGATGGCGTGATCACCGGCTATCACGCGCGCGTCGACCCGGCCCAGCTTGGCGCGGCGCTGCTGGTGTTCGTCGAGATCACGCTCGACCACAAGAGCGGCAACATGTTCGAGCAGTTCCGTCGCGAGGTGATGAAGATCGACGAAGTGCTCGAGTGCCACCTGGTGTCGGGTGATTTCGACTACCTGATCAAGGCCCGCATCGGCGAGATGGCAGATTACCGCAAGCTGCTCGGCGACATCCTGCTGCAGCTGCCTGGGGCCGTGCAGTCGAAGAGTTATGTGGTGATGGAGGAGATCAAGGAGACGCTGAGCATCGCCGTCGACGATTGATCGCGGCCGGCCCGCGCCCGAATCGTCGAACGGCCGGAATCCGGCTTGGCAGCGCACGTCGGAATACTGTATAAATACACAGTATCTGGCGCGGCAATATTTCGCTTGCGCCTGCCGTGACGAAGAGGCGTGATGAGCGATCGATCCGATACCGAATATCCGGTGGCGCCGCCCGTGCCGCGCAAGGGGCGCGGCGCCGTGGGCAACCTGCAGGGCCGCTACGAGACCGACCAGCGCGAGGGTGTCGACGACGGCTGGCTCGGCGAGGACGACGAGGCGCGTCCCGCGCTGCGCACCCAGGTGTTCGACGAGCGCGCCAAGAGCATCCTGACGCGCAACGCCTCGCCCGATATTCCCTTCAATGTCTCGCTGAATCCGTATCGCGGCTGCGAGCATGGTTGCATCTACTGTTTCGCGCGGCCGACCCACAGCTACCTCGGCCTGTCGCCGGGCCTCGATTTCGAGAGCCGGATCTATGCCAAGGTCAATGCGGCGGAACTGCTGGAGCGCGAGCTCGGCAAGCGCGGCTACGTGCCAGAGCCGATCGCGCTCGGCGTCAATACCGACGCCTACCAGCCCTGCGAGCGCGAGCGTCGCATCACGCGCGAGGTGATCCAGGTGATGCACGATCACGGCCAGCCCTTCGCGGCGATCACCAAGTCCTCGCTGATCGAGCGCGATCTCGACCTGCTCGCGCCGATGGCAGAGCGCGGCCAGGTGATGGCGGCCGTCACGATCACCACGCTCGACGCCGATCTGGCGCGCGCGCTGGAGCCGCGCGCGGCCACGCCTTCGCGTCGGTTGCGCACGATCCGCGCGCTGGCCGAGGCGGGCGTGCCGGTCGGGGTCAGCATCGCGCCGGTGATCCCGTTCGTCACCGAGCCCGACATGGAGCGCGTGCTGGAGGCCTGCTTCGAGGCCGGCGCCACCCATGCGAGCTACATCGTGCTGCGCCTGCCCTGGGAGGTGGCGCCGCTGTTCCGCGAGTGGCTGGGCGCGCATTTCCCCGATCGGGCCGAGCGTGTGATGGCGCGGGTGCGCGACATGCGCGGCGGCAAGGACTACGAGTCCGATTTCGCCAGCCGGATGAAGGGGGAAGGATTGTGGGCCGACCTGCTGAAGCAGCGCTTCCAGAAGGCGGTCAAGCGTCTCGGGCTCAACGAGCGCACGCGCGGCATCCTCGATTTCACGCAGTTCCGCGCGCCCGAGCGGCCGAAGGCACCGGCCACGCCGCAACTGAGCCTGTTCTAGGCAGCTTGTCTCGGTTGCTTGTCTCGCCGCTTATTGCGATAGCTCCCTGGCGGCCTGTACCTGCGATTCGAAGTAGGTCTGGAACGACAGCGCCAGCGCCGTCATCAGCAGGAAGGCGCCGATCAGCAGCGAGAAGATCACCACGAAGATCACGGTCCAGCCCGAGCGACTGCTTTGCTCGCTTTGCGCATTGAATTGCGCATCCCACTTCTCGTCGGCGCGCAGCCCGTAGACGATCGCGGTCAGGAAGGCGGCGAACAGCGAGATCGCGCCGGGCACCGCCAGGCACCAGCCGAGCAGCGAGGCGCGTGCGGTGGCGACGAGCAGCAGCAGGCCCGGCACGCCCAGCACGACGCCGAGCAGGTGCGCCCAGCCGACCGGGTCGCGCTGTCCATATAGATAGAAGCGATGCGCGCCGAGCGAGCCGAACAGGAAGGCAAGGGCGGCGGCGAGGGTCTTCGAGCGAAAACGCGGCGACTGGGATGGCATGGCGGACCGGGGCAGGGGCGGCGCGAATGGGGCTTTCGAGGTTCAGGGCGGCATCGCCACCGGGGCGATGCCGTCAGCCATTCTACGATGCGATGGAGGGTCGGTCACCCGACCGCGCTAAGTGCCCGGTATAAGTGATCCGGTAGATCGCGTTGGCGTAGTCGTCGCTGATCAGCAGCGAGCCGTCGGGCAGCGGCAGCACGTCGGCCGGGCGTCCCCAGACCTGCTCGCCCGGCTGCAGCCAGCCCTGCGCGAACACCTCCATGCGTGGCTTGCCGCCGTCGGGGCCGGTGCTCACGCGCACCACGCGGTAGCCGGACTTGCTGCTGCGGTTCCAGGAGCCGTGCTCGGCGATGAAGATCGCATTGCGATAGTCGGCCGGGAACATCGAGCCGGTATAAAAACGCATGCCGAGTGCGGCGACGTGCGCGCCCAGCTTCAGCGCCGGCGGCGTGAAGCCGCTGCAGGGGTGGCCCTTGCCGTATTGCGGGTCGGCTACGTCGCCGGCGTGGCAATAGGGATAGCCGAAGTCGAGGCCGGCGCGCGGGGCTCGGTTCAGTTCATCGTCGGGGACGTCGTCGCCGAGCATGTCGCGGCCGTTGTCGGTGAACCAGAGTTCGTGCGTGACGGGGTGCCAGTCGAAGCCCACCGTATTGCGTACGCCGCGCGCGAAGTTCTGGTAGTCGCTGCCGTCGGCGTTCATGCGCCCGATCATCGCGTAGCGGTCGCGATCCGGTTCGCAGATGTTGCAGGGCGCGCCAACCGGAACGTAGAGCTTGCCGTCCGGCCCGAAGGCGATGAATTTCCAGCCATGCTGCCGCTCGCTCGGCAACTTGTCGGTGACGACCACGGGCTTGGGCGGCTGGTCGAGCCGCTCGTCGATGCCGTCGAGCCGCAGGATCCGCGAGATCGCGGAAATATAGAGGGCGCCGTCGCGCCAGGCCACGCCGACCGGCATCTCCAGCCCGCTGGCCACCACGTGGCGCGCGACCACGCGGCCGTCGCGAACCGTCAGCGCATGCACGCTGCCCTCGGTGGAGCCCACATACAGGATGCCGCGCGGCGACCAGGCCATTTCGCGGGCATTGGCGAGATCGACCGCGAACACCTCGGCGTGGAAGCCCGGCGGCAGCTTGAGCCGTTCGACGGGCGGCGGCGCGGCTTCGGCAAGGCTTGTTGCCAGGACCAGACAGGCGGCCAGGCAGGCGGCGCCGGCGGCCCGCAGGCGCCGCCGCGCGGCGGCGAAGCGGCGGCTGGTAGGCGCGAGACGCGCCGAGAGGCGTGAGCTGACACGTGGGACGAGGCGGGGGGCTGGAGCGCGCATGGACGATCCGGGAAGAGCGTGCGCGGCGGCACGGTCCAGCAAGTGTAGGCGCTCGGGCGGGAATCGGCAGCGGGCCGGGTTTTCGGGGCCCCGCGCTTTTTTGTACGGTAAGTGTTTGTTATGCCGTCGGTTTCCAGCTATAATCGCGTGTTTCAGCAGTTTCGAACCCGGTTTTCCGAAGGACTTCATATGGTTATCATCCGTCTGGCTCGCGGCGGCTCGAAGAAGCGCCCGTTCTACAACATCGTCGCTACCGATTCGCGCAACCGTCGTGACGGCCGTTTCATCGAGCGCGTCGGCTTCTACAACCCGGTCGCCACCAAGGGCGAATCGCTGCGTATCGCCCAGGATCGCCTGACGTACTGGCAAGGCGTTGGCGCACAACTGTCGCCGACCGTCGCCCGCCTCGTGAAGGAAGCGGCAAAGGCACAACCGGCCGCCTAAGTCATATGGCGCCGTTTTCCGGTGGTCGCGGCCGCGAGGTGGTCTGAATGTCCGGTCACGATTCATCCGGTGATGCAAAGCGCGGCACACGCGAAGCCTCCACGTTTGGCGTGTTCGTCCGCAAGCCGTCGGAGCGCGCACCCGCCAAGGGTGGCGCGAAGCCGGAGGCAGCAGGTGACAAGCCGGTCCCGAGCTCGGAACGCCTCGCCGCGGCGCAGTCCTGGCCCGACGATGCGGTCGAGGTCGGCGCGATCGTCGATGCCTACGGCCTGAAGGGCTGGGTCAAGATCGCACCGCATGCCGGTGCCGGTCGCGGCGGCGATGCGCTGCTGAAGGCCCGTACCTGGTGGTTCGAGAAGGGCGCCGAGCGCCTGGCAGTCAGCATCACGCAATCCAAGTTCCACAGCGATACCGTCGTCGCGCATCTGGCCGGCCTGGCCGATCGCGATCAGGCGCTGGCCTTGCGTGGCTACCGCGTCTACGTGCGTCGCGAGGATTTCCCGGCGCTCGACGCGGACGAATTCTACTGGGTCGACCTGATCGGCCTGGATGTCGTCAACGAGGCGGGTGTCGAACTCGGTCGCGTCGGTGACATGATCGACAACGGCGTGCACTCGATCATGCGGGTCGACTATCCGGCCAGCGGCAAGGATGGCAAGCCCGTGCGCGGCGAGCGGCTGATCCCGTTCGTCGGCGTGTACGTGAAGACGGTCGATCAGGCGGCGAAGCGTATCGTCGTCGATTGGGAAGCCGATTACTGAAATGAACGACGCAAAGGAGCGCGCGATGCAGTTCGATGTCGTCACGCTCTTTCCCGAGATGTTCCATGCGCTGACCGACTGGGGTATCACCAGCCGGGCCGTCAAGCAGGGGCGTTTCGGCTTGCGCACGTGGAACCCGCGCGATTTCACGACCGACAATTACCGCACGGTCGACGATCGTCCCTACGGCGGCGGCCCCGGCATGGTGATGCTGGCCAAGCCGCTGGAAGCGGCGATCGGCGCGGCGAAGGCCGCGCAGGCGGAGCAGGGGATCGCGTCCACGCGGGTCGTGATGATGTCGCCGCAAGGCGCGCCGCTCACCCACGAACGGGTGGTGCGGATGGCCGACGAGCCCGGCGTGGTGCTGCTTTGCGGCCGCTACGAGGCGATCGACCAGCGTCTGCTCGATCGTTGCGTCGACGAGGAAATCAGCCTCGGCGATTTCGTGCTGTCGGGCGGTGAACTGCCGGCGATGGCCTTGATGGACGCGGTGGTGCGGCTCTTGCCCGGTGTGCTGAACGACGCGCAATCGGCCGTGCAGGACAGCTTCGTCGATGGCCTGCTCGATTGCCCGCATTACACGCGTCCCGAGGAATACGACGGCGTGCGCGTGCCCGATGTGCTGCTCGGCGGCCATCACGCGGAAATCGAGAAGTGGCGGCGCCAGGAAGCGTTGCGCAATACGTGGTTGAAGCGCCCCGACCTGATCGAACGGGCGCGCAGCCAGCAGTTGTTGAGTCGGGCCGACGAGGCCTGGCTCGCAAGTCTCGCGAAGGCCGCGAGGAAGGCCTCGACCTGAGGCGTTCCGGCGGTGCTCCGGGAACCAAGGCGGTGTCGCGCACGCGTGCGCGGCGCCAGTTGTGAATCCATCCTCTATCGGGGCCGAGTCCGGGAACGGACGGGCGCAAACGCCGACAAGATGGCATTGGGAGTCAGTAATGAATCTGATCGCAAAACTTGAGCAGGAAGAGATCGAGCGCGCGCTCGCA
The DNA here is from genome assembly GCF_011753175.1 of Burkholderia sp. Cy-637. NCBI lineage: Bacteria > Pseudomonadati > Pseudomonadota > Betaproteobacteria > Burkholderiales > Burkholderiaceae > Burkholderia > Burkholderia sp. Cy-637. The sequence goes on from NZ_VWWC01000106.1 coordinate 9,331, forward strand.
GGCAAGACGATCCCCGAATTCGCCCCCGGCGATACGGTGATCGTGAACGTGAACGTGGTGGAAGGTAACCGCAAGCGCGTTCAGGCTTACGAAGGCGTCGTGATCGCGAAGCGCAACCGTGGCCTCAACTCGGCTTTCATCGTCCGCAAGATTTCGTCGGGCGAAGGCGTCGAGCGTACGTTCCAGACGTACTCGCCGCTGCTCGCGAGCATCGTCGTCAAGCGTCGCGGCGATGTCCGCCGTGCCAAGCTGTACTACCTGCGTCAGCGTTCGGGCAAGTCGGCTCGAATCAAGGAAAAGCTGGTGTCGAAGGATCGCACGGCAGCTACCCAGCAAGAGCAGGCGTAAATGCTGTAAGGAAAAAGCACCCACCCGGGTGCTTTTTTTATTCCGGCGCGACAATACGGTTTCCGTCAGACTTTTCCGCGAGCGCCCCCCCGTGATACGTCGCCCGATCATCGACCCCGAAGTGCTGCCCGTCGAATCGACGGGCGCCGGCCTGCCGCGCGTTCCCGATTCGGTGCTGACGCCGGTGGGTTTGCGCGAGCGTTTCGCGCAACATCACGCGTGGACGCAGGAGCCGGCCGAGGCGCGCCTGGGCGAGCAGGGCGATCCGCGCATCGCCGCCGTGCTGGTGCCGCTGGTGGCGCGTGCCGATGGCCTCACCGTGTTGCTGACACAGCGCGCCGATCACCTGACCGACCATCCCGGGCAGATCAGTTTCCCGGGCGGGCGCCACGAACCTAGCGACGCCGATTCGACCGCCACCGCGCTGCGCGAGGCCCGCGAGGAAATCGCGCTCGACCGCGAGCACGTCGAGGTGCTGGGCGCGCTGCCCGACTACCTGACGGGCACCGGCTATCGCGTGACGCCGGTGGTTGGCATCGTGCATCCGCCCTTCACCGTGCAAGCCGACACGCTCGAGGTCGCCGAGATCTTCGAGGTGCCGCTGGCCTTCCTGATGGCGCCCGAGCGTCATGAAGTGCGCCTGTTCAAGTGGGAAGGCGGCGAGCGTCGTTTTTTTGCGATGCCCTATCCGAACGGGCGCGACGACGGCCATTACTTCATCTGGGGGGCAACCGCCGGCATGTTGCGCAATCTGTACCGTTTCCTTGCCGCGCAGCCCTGAACCGATGCCCGCACGAGCCGAACCGACGAGGCGGACCCGAACCCTCGCGCGGGTCCGCTGTGCTATCGTTATGCGAAAAATCGTATAACCCAGAACGGCACGGCCTTTCGCATGACTTTCTTTTCGGTTCTCCTCGCCCTCATCATCGAGCAGGTGCGCGCGCTGTCGCCGGGTAACCCGGTCTTCGCGCTGTTCCAGTTCCATGCGGAAACCGCGGCGCATGGTTTCGACGCCGGCAAGAAGAAGCATGGCGTGCTGGCCTGGCTGGTGGTGGTGGTGCCCTGGGTGCTGGCGGTCGCGCTGGTCTACTACCTGCTGTTCAAGCTCAGCTTCGCGTTCGCCTTCGTCTGGAACGTGGTGGTGGTCTATTTCACGCTCGGCTTCCGCCAGTTCAGCCATTACTTCACAGACATCCATCTCGCCCTCAACAACGACGACGTGCCGCGTGCGCGCGAGGTGCTGGCCGAATGGACCGGCATGGACACGGTCGACATGCCGGTCGGCGAGATCGTCCGTCATACGCTGATCCACGCCGTGGTGGCCTCGCACCGGCACGTGTTCGGCGTGTTCTTCTGGTTCGTGCTGCCGTTCGGCCCGGCCGGCGCGGTGCTGTACCGGATCGCCGAATACCTGTCGCGCAGCTGGTCGGTGCCGACCGACGATCGCACCGAGGCGTTCTCGAATTTCGCGCAGCGCGCCTTCTTCGTGATCGACTGGATTCCCTCGCGGCTGACCGCGCTGGGTTTCGCCATCGTCGGCAATTTCGAGGATGCGATCTACGCCTGGCGCAACCACACGCGCCAATGGCCCGATTCGAACGACGGCGTGCTGCTGGCCTCCGGCAGCGGTGCGCTGGGCGCGCGGCTGGCCGGTCCGCTGGCCGAGCCTTCCAGCGTCGATGCCCTGTCGGTGGGCGACAGCGGCCCGCTGTCGGTCGGCGACGACTGCACGCCGCGCACCCTGCAATCGGCGGTCGGCCTGGTCTGGCGCGCCGTGATCCTTTGGATGATCCTGCTGCTGATGCTCACGCTCGCCGTCTGGGTGTCCTGAGCGCCAGCACGACGATGGCCGGGAGGCGGCAGCGCCTCCCCAACGAAAAAGCCGGCTCACGCGAAGCCGGCTTTTTCGTTTCCGGGCCGCCGCTCGAGCCGGCGCTCAATCCGCCGGTCCGGCTTCCTCGTCACGCGGATCGCGGGTTCGCCCGCAATGCCAGCAGGCCGTGAACTGCGCGTCGAGCACCTCGCCGCAGCCGCCGCAGCGCCAGCGCGTCGCGCCCGCCGGCGGTCCCGAGCGCGCCGCCTCGAGGATGCGCCGCGCCAGCGCCGTGTCGCGCTCGTCGTGCAGCCAGATCTCGGGCGCGCACTGATCGGGCGGCAGCCCGCCCAGCGCGCCGGTCGCGAAGCGATTGTGCAACTCGCAGCCGATCCCGGCCGCGTCCAGCACATTGACCCAGTGGTGGGCGGTGGCGAGGTCGGGGGCGGTGAAGCGCATCGACGCGAGGCGGGCGGGGCGGGCAGCGTGCGCCTTCAGCGCACGATCTGGCTGGCCTCGTGGACCAGTTGCGCATACAGCGCATGACGCGATTTCGCGATCCGCCCATCCTCGACGGCCGCCAGGATCGCGCAGCCCGGCTCGTGCAGGTGATGGCAGTTGTAGAAGCGGCAATCGGCCAGCAGCGGCCGGAATTCCGGGAAGGCGCGCTCGAACTGGCCTTCGGTCAGGTGGTAGAGCCCGAACTCCTGGAAACCCGGCGAATCGATCAGGGCGCCGCCGTCGGCGAGCGGATAGAGCCGCGTGAAGGTGGTGGTGTGGCGGCCGCTGTTCAGCGCCGCCGAGATCTCGCGCGTGGCGGCCTCGGCCTCGGGCACGATCAGGTTCACCAGGGTCGACTTGCCCATCCCCGACTGGCCCAGCAGGATCGTCGAATGGCCGGCCAGGCGCGGCATCAACTGTTCGAGCGTCGCCTCGGGCGCGCCCTTCACCGACAGCTCGACCACGTCGTAGCCGAGCTCGCGATACGGCGCGAGCCGCTCGCGCGCCACCGGCAGCGCGGCCTCGACGTCGATCTTGTTGAGCACCACGATCGGCTTGAGCTGGTTCGCCTCGGCCGCGATCAGCGCGCGGCCTAGCAGGTCCTCGCTGAAATACGGCTCGGTGGCCAGCACGATCAGCAACTGGTCGAGATTGGCCGCGAACAGCTTGGACTTGAACTGATCGGAGCGATAGAGCAGGTTGCGGCGCGTCTCGATCTCGACGATCACGCCCTGGTCGGCCGAGCTGCGCTCGTAGACGACCCGGTCGCCCACCGCCACCTCGCTCTTCTTGCCGCGCGGGAAGCACTGCAGCATCGGCCCGCCGTCGGCCGGCGCGACCAGGTAATGGCGCCCGTGCGCGGCGATCACGCGGCCGCCGAGGCGCTCGGCGCCGCCCTTGGCCGGACGAGCCGGCGTTTGTTGACGGCCGCGCGTCATGCCGGGCGCAGCAGTCGGTCGATCCGCTGCGAGGCGGGCGGATGCGAGTAGTAGAAGGCGGTATAGACGGGGTCCGGCGTCAGCGTCGAGGCGTTGTCCTCGTAGAGCTTCACGAGCGCGTTGACGAGGTCCTGCCGGTCGGTCTGGCTGGCCGCGAAGGCATCGGCCTCGAACTCGTGCTTGCGCGAGCTCATGCTGCTCAGCGGCGTGACGAAGAACAGGAACACCGGCACCGCCAGGAAGAACAGCGTCAGCGCGAGGCCGGCGTTGCTGCCCGCCATCGAGGGCAGGGCCCCCAGCCCGGTATAGAACCAGGTGCGCCCGGCGAGCCAGCCCAGCAGGGCCAGCAGCGCGAGGCTCAGCACGAAGGTGACCAGCATGCGCTTGACGATGTGGCGGCGCTTGAAGTGGCCCAGCTCATGGGCCAGCACCGCCTCGATCTCGCTGCCCGACAGGCGCGCCAGCAGCGTGTCGAAGAACACGATGCGCTTGGCGGCGCCGAAGCCGGTGAAGTAGGCGTTGCCGTGCGCGGAGCGGCGGCTGCCGTCCATCACGAACAGGCCCTTGGCCGCGAAGCCGCAGCGCTTCATCAGGCCCTCGATGCGCGCGCGCAGCGCCTCGTCGCCGAGCGGCTCGAACTTGTTGAACAGCGGCGCGATGAAGCTCGGATACAGCACCAGCACCAGCATCTGGAAGGCGACCCAGACGATCCAGGTCCACAGCCACCAGAGCGGGCCGGCGCGGTTCATCAGCCACAGCACCACGAACAGCAGCGGCAGGCCGAGCAGGGCGCCGACCGCGGTATTGCGGGCCAGGTCGGCGAAGAACAGCTTGCGCGTCATGCGGTTGAAGCCGAAGCGGCCCTCGATGCCGAACTGGCGCACGTAGTCGAAGGGGATCTCGACGGCGCTGGTGATCAGCAGCACGGCCGCGATCAGCAGGATCTGCTGGCCGTAGCCGCCGCCGAGCCAGCCGCGCAGCGCGTGGTCGATCGCGCCGACGCCGCCGAACAGCGTCAGCGCGATCAGCAGCACCGCGCCGGCGACGATCTGCAGCATGGTCAGCCGGGTGCGCGCGACCGTGTAGTCGGCGGCGCGCTGGTGCGCGGTGAGCGGGATGGTGTCGCGGAACTGGGCGGGCACCGCGCCGCGATGGGCGGCCACGAAGCGGATCTGGCGCGTGGCGAGCCAGAGCTTGGTGCCGACCATCGCGAGGATGGCGGCGGCGAACAGCAGGGTGAACGGGTAGGCGGACATCGGGGGAGGCCAGTGGCCAGTGGTATCTATGCGAGAATTATATGTTCTTGCGGTCGGGGCCCGCTCATCGGACCTCGAACAGGCTTCGGCCGCCATGGCAGGGCGCTCGCCGCTGCCGATCTTCCAGGAAAACCGTATGACCGAACTCCCCGAATCCGCCGGCCAGGCCACGCTCGTGCGCAACGAGCTCAATCTCGTCTGGCTCGACATGGAAATGACGGGTTTGAACCCGGATAGCGACCGCATCATCGAGATCGCCGTGGTCGTCACCAACTCGACGCTCGACAAGACCGTGGAAGGCCCGGTGCTGGCGATCCACCAGAGCGACGAGACGCTCGCCAGGATGGATGCCTGGAACCAGTCGACGCACGGCCGTTCGGGCCTGATCGACCGCGTGCGCGCCTCCACCGTGAGCGAGGCCGAGGCGGCCGCGCAGATCCAGGATTTCCTCGCGCAATACGTGTCGCCGGGCAAGTCGCCGATGTGCGGCAACTCGATCTGCCAGGACCGCCGCTTCATGGCGCGCTGGATGCCCGAGCTGGAAAGCTTCTTCCATTACCGCAACCTCGACGTCAGCACCCTCAAGGAGCTGTGCCGCCGCTGGCAGCCGGCGATCTACAAGGGTTTCCAGAAGCGCGCGATGCATACCGCGCTGGCCGACATCCACGAGTCGATCGACGAGCTCAAGTACTACCGCGAGCATTTCCTGATTCCGGCGGCCAGCGCCGGTACCGCGGACGCCTGAGCCGGGCGGGGCGGCCGAAGGGCCGCTTTGCCGCCGTTCTGAGCCGGATTCAGCCGGCCCTGGCCGGCCTTCAGGCTTCGCGCGGCGGTCGCTGCGCGCTCTTGGGCCGGAACGCGGCCGTCACGTCCGTGCGCGTCTCGATGTAGGGGCCGCCGATCAGGTCGATGCAATAGGGCACGGCGGCGAAGATGCCCGGCACCACCACCTTGCCGGCCTCGTCGCGCAAGCCTTCCAGCGTTTCCTTGATCGATTTCGGCTGCCCCGGCAGGTTGATCACGAGCGCGGCATGATCGGCCGTCTCGCGGATCACCGCCACCTGCCGCGACAGGATCGCGGTCGGCACGAAGCGCAGGCTGATCTGGCGCATCTGTTCGCCGAAACCCGGCATGTCGCGGGTCGCCACCGCCAGCGTGGCTTCCGGCGTCACGTCGCGGCGCGCCGGGCCGGTGCCGCCGGTGGTCAGCACCAGGTCGCAGCCGGCCACGTCGACCAGCTCGACCAGGGTGGCCGAGATCAGCGGCGCCTCGTCGGCGATCAGGCGCGTCTCGGCCCGCCAGGGCGAGACCAGCGCGCCGCCGAGCCAGGCCTCCAGCGCCGGGATGCCCTGGTCCTGGTAGTCGCCGCGGCTGGCGCGGTCGCTGATCGAGACCAGGCCGACGATCAGTTCGTCGGGGTGCTTACGATTCGTCGTCATCGTGCTCGGCTTCGTCGTCGTGCTCGCCTTCGCCTTCGGCATCCTCGCCGGGCTTGCCGCTGACGGTCTTGATCCACTGGAACAGCTCGCGGAAATAGCGCGGCGGCTTGCCGATCTGGGCTTCCTTGCGGGTGTTGCGGATCAGGGTGCGGCCTTCCTGGGCGTCGGCGGCCGGGTAGTCGCGGATGAAGCGCGTGAGCGCCTCGTCGTCGGCGAGCAACTGGTCGCGGGTGCGCTCGATCCAGTGCAGGCGCGCGGTGGCGGCCTTGTTCACGCCGCGCTGCGTGTCGAGCGCGGTGCGCAGCGCCTCGATCTCGGGCTCGACCAGCGAGCGCATCACCTTGCCGATGTACTGCATCTGGCGGCGCTTGCCCTCGTGGTCGGTGATGCGGCGCGCCTCGCGCACGGCGTCGTTGAGCGCTTCCGGCATCGGCATGCGCTTGAGGGCGTCCTTGGGCAGTTCGACCAGGTCGCGGCCGAGCTGCTGCAGCGCGTGCATCTCGCGTTTCAGCTGGGATTTGCTGGGGCGATCGTAGCCATGGTCGGCGTCGTCGTCGCCATGCTCGATCGATTGGATACGGGTTTTGCGGTTCATGGGCGAGATTGTATCGCGGCGCGGGCCCCGGCCGGTCGCGCGATGGTTCCGGGCAGGGGCGGGGCCTGGATAGGTAGCCGGCGCCGGACCTTGCTATGATCGCGGGATACGCCTATTTCGAACCACGCGGGCGACCCGCCCGCCACCGGACAACACGACGATGCCTGCTCACACCGACGCACCCGCGCGCCATTTCCCGCACACGCAGGAGCAACTGAAAGAAATCGCCTCGGACATCCTGCGGCACGCGAAGGCGCTCGGCGCGTCCGACGCGGCGACCGAAATCTCGGAAGGCGATGGCCTGTCGGTGTCGGTGCGGCGCGGCGAAGTCGAGACCATCGAACACAATCGCGACAAGATGGTCGGCGTCACGGTGTTCATCGGCAAGAAGCGCGGCAATGCCAGCACCTCGGACTTCTCCCCGGCCGCGCTGAAGGACACCGTGGCGGCCGCCTACAACATCGCGCGCTTCACGGCCGAGGACGAGGCGGCGGGCCTGGCCGAGGCCGAACTGCTCGAGACCGAGCCGCGCGACCTCGATCTCTACCATCCCTGGGCGCTGTCGGCCGACGAGGCCGTCGAGATCGCGCGCCGCTCGGAGGACGCCGCCTTCGCGGTGAGCCCGCAGATCCGCAATTCCGAGGGCGCGAGCGTCTCGGCCCAGCATTCGCAGTTCGTGCTGGCCACCTCGCGCGGTTTCCTCGCCGGTTATCCCTATTCGCGCCACTACGTGGCCTGCGCGCCGATCGCCGGCAGCGGCCGCCACATGCAGCGCGACGACTGGTACAGCTCCAAGCGCAATGCCGACGACCTCGCCGCGCCCGAGGCGGTCGGCCGTTACGCCGCCGAGCGCGCGCTGGCCCGCATGGGCTCGCGCCGGCTCGATACGCGCAAGGTGCCGGTGCTGTTCGAGGCGCCGCTCGCGGCCGGGCTGCTCGGCGCCTTCGTGCAGGCCACCAGCGGCGGCGCGCTGTACCGCAAGACCAGCTTCCTGGTCGACTGCCTCGGCAAGCCGGTGTTCGCCCCGCACGTGCAGGTGGTCGAGGATCCGCACGTGCCGCGCGCGATGGGCAGCGCGCCGTTCGACGAGGAAGGCGTGCGCACGCGCGCGCGCAGCGTGGTCAAGGACGGCGTGGTGGAAGGCTACTTCCTGTCGACCTACTCGGCCCGCAAGCTCGGCACGCAGACCACCGGCAATGCCGGCGGCTCGCACAACCTCGCGCTGCGCAGCACGAACACGCGCGCCGGCGACGATTTCGACGCGATGCTCAAGAAGCTCGGCACCGGCCTGCTGCTGACCGAGTTGATGGGGCAGGGCGTGAACTACGTGACGGGCGACTACTCGCGCGGCGCGGCCGGCTTCTGGGTCGAGAACGGCGTGATCCAGTACCCGGTGGAGGAGATCACGGTGGCGAGCACGCTGCAGGAGATGTTCCGCCACATCGTCGCGATCGGCGCCGACACCATCGTGCGCGGCACCAAGGAAATCGGTTCGGTGCTGATCGAGCAGATGACGATCGCGGGGCAGTGAGACCGCGGCGGGCAGCCGCCCGCCAGCCTTGAACGAAAACGGCGCCGCTCGATGCGGCGCCGTTTTTTTGTGGGCGCGGCGTGGCCTCAGGCCGGGGCCAGGCGCGTGTAGCCGACGAAGGCGTAGTCGAAGTCGTTGGGCGCGCCGGCATGATGCGTCTCGCGCGAGACTTCGCGCCAGCGGGCCGGATCCGGTGCCGGGAAGGCGGCATCGCCCTCGAAATCGGCGTCGATCTCGGTGACGATCAGCTTGTCGGCCTGGCCGAGCCCTTCGGCATAGAGCTGCGCGCCGCCGATCAGGAAAGCCTCGGCCGCGCCGTCGCGCGCGGCCACGGCCAGTGCCTCGGCCAGCGAGCCGACCGTCTCGCAGCCCTCGAAACGGCGTGCCGCATCGCGCGTGACCACGATGTTGCGGCGCCCCGGCAGGGGGCGGCCGATCGATTCGTGGGTCTTGCGGCCCATCACGATCGGCGCGCCCATGGTGGTGCGCTTGAAGAAGGCCAGGTCCTCGGGAAGCTTCCAGGGGAGCTGGTTGTCACGGCCGATCACGCCATTGCGGGCGCGCGCGACGATCAGGGTCAGGGTGGTCATGACGATATCCGGAGCAGGCTGCAAAGCGAGAGATTCTACCGGATCGCCTGCCGCGGCAAGGCTCGCGCGGCCTGCTCGGGCTTCATCGACCGCTGGGTCCGCTCAGCGACGAGGCGGCTCCCCTGAGCCGTCGTCCCCGCCGTCGTCTTCGCGAGACGCGTCGGGGCCTCCCTGGCCGGAAGCCGTTGCGTCCTCGGCCATCCCATCGGCCTTCCCGCCGCCCATCGTCTCGCCCGGCCCCGGCGCCTCATGGCCGTCGTCGTTCGCCCCGCGCGTCAGGTCGCCATGAGCCATCTCGCGCAGGCCATGGGCGTCCATCAGCCGGTACAGCGTGGCGCGCGAGATGCCGAGTTCGAGCGCCGCGTCGGTCAGCCGATGGCGATGGCGCAGCAGGGCGGCCTCGATCGCGCGGCGCTCGGCGCTCTCGCGCGCGTCGGCGAGCGTGACGGCCTGCTGCGAGGCGTAGTCGCCGAGATCGAGGTCCATCGCCGACAACAGCCGCCCGTCGGCCATCACGATCGCGCGCCGCACCCGGTTGATCAGCTCGCGCACGTTGCCGGGCCAGGGATAGCGGCGCATCGCGTCGAGCGCGCATTCGGTGAAGCCGTGGATGCGCCGTACCCCGTCGCCGCCGAACTTGCGCAGCACATGGCGCGCCAGCAGGTCGATATCGCCGCCGCGCTCGCGCAGCGGCGGTTCGTCGACGCGCAGCACGCACAGCCGATGATAGAGGTCGGCGCGGAAGCGTCCGTCGCGCACTGCCGCCTCGAGATCGACATGGGTGGCGCACAGCACGCGCACGTCGACGGCGATCGACTCGCGCGCGCCGAGCCGCTCGATGCGGCCTTCCTGCAGGAAGCGCAGCAGGCCGGCCTGGCTGTCGACCGGCATGTCGCCGATCTCGTCGAGGAACAGCGTGCCGCCATGCGCGGCCTCGACCCGGCCGATCTTGCGCTGGGTCGCGCCGGTGAAGGCGCCGCGCTCATAGCCGAACAGTTCCGATTGCAGCAGCGTGTGGGGGATCGCGCCGCAGTTGATGGCGACGAAGGGAGCCTTGCGGCGCGCCGAGCGCTCGTGGATCGCCACCGCGGTGAGCTCCTTGCCGGTGCCCGATTCGCCCGCGATGAACACGGGTGCGTCGGTCGAGGCGACCTTGCGGATTGTGCGGAACAACTGCTGCATGGCTTCGCAACTGCCCACCATCTGCTCGTCGCCGCCCGCCGCCGCGGCCGTCGACGGCTCGGATTCGCCCAGCGCGATCATGCCGTAGGCATGGCCGACCAGGTAGTCGAGCGTGGCGGGCGGCGCCGGGTGCCTGACGTAATCGAAGCAATACTGACGGATCAGTTGCCTGACGGCCGGCTCGTCCAGGCGGGCCTCGCCGGTCAGGGCGATCCAGCCGATCCGCGGCTGGCGCAGCGCGCGTTCGAGCGCGGCCAGTTCGCGCGGCGCGAAGGCATCGAGATCGACGATGCCGGCGCTGGTGGCGTCCTGCCCCGGGCGCCGGACGGTGTCCTGCGCGGAGCGGCAGACCTGGACCTGCCAGCCGCGCGCGCGCAGGTGGGCGACCAGCGCGGCATCGGGCGTGCGCGACAGATAGACGAGCGGACGCATCACGGACTCCGCGGGAACGATCGGCGGCGGCGCGATGAACGGGCCGGCCGACAGCGAGGTGTCGGAGTCGAGCATCATCGGTTCCGGCGGCCAGGGAGCGGGTGCGGTGTGGCCCGCCCGCGAGAGCGGGGCTCGATACGCGCGAATGCCTTGCGGCGTGCCATGGCCATGGCGGTGCTCCCGTTATGGAATGCCTCGCCGCACGCGGCCCGGGAGCCGTCGCGACGAGGCGGCCCGTGACGCGCCTGCGCGCGACCCGGGCCGGTTTCGATGCAGCGGCGTCACGCGGTGCGCGACGCCGTGGCGGCACTCAGTGGCCGCTGTTGAGCGCGGCGATCGCCAGGCCGTTGTGCTGCAGGTTGCCCGCGCCGCCGGCGATGTTCACGCCGATGTTGCCGGTCGCGCCGGTGAGCGTGTTGGCGCCGAGCATCGCGGTGCCGACGAAGCGGCCGTTGATGGCGGCACCCGCCACCTGGGTGTTGTCGTCGGTGGCGAGCATCGCGACCGTGCTGGCCTGGGCTGCGTTGGCGGTGGTCATCGAGCCGGCCAGGCTGTTGTTCTGCACGTTGCCGATGCCGACCGTCACGTTCACGCCCACGTTGCCCGAGGCCTGCGCGAGAGAGCCGTCGCCGAGCGAGGCATTGAGCACGAAGTTGTCGATGCGCGCATGGCCGGCCGAGGACTGGTTGCTGAAGATCTGCGCATTGCCGAACACGTTGCCGATGTCGACCGAGGCGAGCGACACGTCGTTGCTCTGCACGTTGTCGATGCCTTCGGCGAGGTTGATGCCGAGGTTGCCCTTCACGCCGGTGGCGGCGCTGTTGCCGGTGGTGGCCGTCAGCGTGCCGGGCTGTTCGGTGTCGACGACCTGGGTGAGGCTGCCGGTGGTGGCCACGCGCGTCGAGTCGTAGGTGCTGCTGTAGCCCCAGGCCGCGGCGCGCGACGATTCCGCGTGCTCCTGTCGCGAGATGGAAGCGTTCGAACTGTCATGAGCCTCGCTGCGCGTCGCGCCCGCGCTCCAGGCCGTGCCGAAGCGGGCCTGCGTGCTGCTGCTGCTCGCGTCGGCATGCTGCTGCGTCGATCCGGAGGCATTCGCGTAGGACGTGCCGCCCCAGATCGCGCCAGCGCCGCCGACGATGTAGCCGCTTTCGTTCTGCGAGGCGCTGCCGCCCGCCACGAAGCCGAACAGGCCCGGCAGGAAGTAGCCGCTGAGCTGCGCCGACTGGCTGGTACCGGCCGCGCCGGCCGCCCCACCGGCGATGAAGGCCGAGCCGCCGCTGTTGCCCGATTGATGCAGGCTCGACGACTGGTCGAGCGTCGTGCTCTGTTGGGCCGACGCGGTGTTGTACGCGCCGCCCGCGATCCAGCTGCTGCCGCTGCGCGAGCTCGATTGCGAGGAGGCGGTCTGGATCGAGGCATCGAACGAGGCGCTCTGCGCCGAGGCACGATAGGACGAGCCCTGCACGCGGGTGCTGGCCGACACATTGTCGACGCTGGTGGTCACCGCGCCCTTGGTATAGCTTTGCGCGAGCGGCTCGAGCGAGACGTGGTTCAGCACCACCGCCTGGTTGTTGTTGATGAGCGCACCGGCGCTGCTCGTGACGTGGGCGGCGCCGTACAGGCCGACCACGCCGAACACGCCGACCGCCTCGGTCACGGCAGTCAGGTCGTACAGGTGGGCGTCGGCCGCGTAGGCCGAGCCGGCCGTGGATGCGAGGATGGCTGCTGCGATGACGGTGCGCTTCATGCGGATCTCCAGGTTGAAATGGACTGCGGAATAAAAAGCGTGCCTGCCGGGGGACAAGACACGAAAAGCGGTATCGCCGAGCTGCGATCGACGATACGAACCGCGACGGGCAGCCGGCCGGCGCCCGATAAAATTATTCGGATGACGAAATGATCGATGCGGCTCGGCCAGGTTGCGGCGCACTTCATCTCGACTCCCTCGATATCGAACTGCGATCGCGCCGGGTTCAGCGGCGCAGGTAGCTGATGCGGCTGCCCTGCACCGGACGCGGTGCGCCGGCGGGCAACGGCACCGACGGCCTGGGCGGCGCGATCTCGTCCCACAGCGTGACCGCGCCGCCGCCCGTGCGCAGGGTGGCGGCCACCGCCACCAGCATCGACGTTCCGACCGCGCGGCCGTGCTGCGCGGCCAGCGTCGTATCGTCGAGCAGGTGGCCGAACCGCAACGGCATCGCCGCGGCCGGGTCGGCGTCGCCGTCCGTCTCGGCCAGCGCCGCGAACGACAGCAGCGCCATCAACACCGCAAGGCCGGCCTGGGTTCGGGGATGTCGTCTCATGGGGCGGATCTCGTGTCCTGGCATGCCGCTGATGGAGCGAAATGCGTGCCACCTTCGCGCAAGGGGCGCCGCGCAAGGCTCGCGTCGTGAAAGACGGGCATCGAGGGCCGGCGGATTCGCGAAAGTGTTTCAGTTCTGAAACGCGCCTCGTACGGATTACTTCGGATACTCAAGGGATGCGAAAGCGCTGACACTGATTCAAACGTATTCGCAGCCTTGTCGCGAAGCGGGTTTCGATAGACGAATCGTCAGCGGCACACCAAAAAAAGCCGCGACGATCGTTCACAAAAGTTAAAGCTGTGGCGGGTGGAGTCGGCGTAGATTGGCTTGCACCGGCAGGACAACAGCACAAGAACAAAGCAGTACCCATCAAGGCCGACGGGTCGCGGCCGATAGAAGATATGCGCCTTATTGCCGGGGAGACTTCAATGTCTGCAACAGGACGCGTGGATCGTACGACCCCCATCCCGTGAGGTTTCGTTCGATCCCGTGGATGCACGCGTCGCCACGCGTGCCGGAATCGGACGAAGGATGGTGCGATGGAAATCGGCACTAGGCATTTGATCTATTTTTCGCGCGACCCGAGCGCTGAACTGCAACGCTGCTTCGATGCGCGCGGCTGGCGCGTCGACGTGGTCGACTCGGCACGCGAGTTGCGGCGCGCCGCGGCGCGCGGCGGCACGGCCGGGGGGCTGCTCGATGTCTCGGGCGGCGTCGCGGCCAACGACCTGGGCGACGTCGAGACCTGCCTGACCACGCCGAACGTCGGCTGGATCGCGGCCACCGGCCCCGGCCAGATGCAGGACCTGGCGCTGCGCCGGCTGGTGCGCGACTACTGCTTCGACTACGTGACGATGCCCTGCGATCGCGAGCGCATCGTCGAATCGGTCGGGCACGCCTACGGCATGATCCGGCTGACCGAGCCGCCGCATTCGCCCGCGCGCGGCGAGGGCGAGATGGTCGGCGCCTGCGACGCGATGCTGGCGCTGTTCCGCACCATCCGCAAGGTCGCCTCCACCAATGCGCCGGTATTCATCGCGGGCGAATCGGGCACCGGCAAGGAGCTCACCGCGGTGGCGATACACGAGCGTTCCGCGCGTGCCGAGGCGCCCTTCGTCGCGATCAACTGCGGCGCGATCCCGCATCATCTGCTGCAGTCCGAACTGTTCGGCTACGAACGCGGCGCCTTCACCGGCGCGACCCAGCGCAAGATCGGCCGGGTCGAGGCCGCGCATGGCGGCACGCTGTTCCTCGACGAGATCGGCGATCTTCCCCTGGAGAGCCAGGCCAGCCTGCTGCGCTTCCTGCAGGAAGGGCGGATCGAGCGGCTGGGCGGCCATGCCTCGATTGCCGTCGATGTGCGGGTGATCTGCGCGACCCATGTCGACATGGAAGCCGCGCTGCGTTCCGGGCGCTTCCGCGAGGATCTCTTTCATCGGCTGTGCGTGCTGAAGGTGGTCGAGCCGCCGCTGCGCGAGCGTGGCAAGGACATCGAGGTGCTGGCGCGCCATATGCTGGAGCGCTTTCGCGGCGATGCGAGCCGGCGCCTGCGCGGTTTCGCGCCCGACGCGATCGCCGCCCTGCACAACTACGGCTGGCCCGGTAACGTGCGCGAGCTGATCAACCGGGTGCGGCGCGCGGTGGTGATGGCCGAAGGGCGCACCATCACGGCGGCCGATCTCGAGCTGGGCGAGTTCGTCGCCTCCGAGCCGGTGTCCCTGCTGGCCGCGCGCGAGGCCGCCGAGCGGCGCGCCATCGAGATCGCGCTGCTGCGTCATCGCGGGCGCTTCGCCGATGCGGCGCGCGAGCTGGGCGTGTCGCGCGTCACGCTGTACCGGCTGATGGTCGCGCACGGCATGCGCGAGCGCGAGCAGGACCTGGTCGGGCTGGCGGTGCCGGCCGTCGGCTGAGCCGGCCGCCGACCCGGCGGCGAGAGGCTTGCTAGAATTGCGGGATGCGGCCGCGCTCGCGGCCGAAGGAACCCGCATGAAACAGTATCTCGATCTCGTCCGCTCCATCCTCGACACCGGCACCTGGCAGGAAAATCGTACCGGTATCCGCACCATCAGCATGCCCGGCGCGATGCTGCGCTTCGACCTCCAGCAAGGCTTTCCGGCCGTCACGACCAAGAAGCTGGCGTTCAAGTCGGCGATCGGCGAGCTGGTCGGCTTCCTGCGCGCCTCGCGCAGCGCGGCCGAGTTCCGCGCGCTCGGCTGCAAGGTCTGGGATGCCAACGCCAACGACAATGCCGCCTGGCTGGCCAATCCCTATCGCAGCGGCCTCGACGATCTCGGCGACGTCTATGGCGTGCAATGGCGGCGCTGGCCCGGCTACAAGGTGCTCGACGCGCAGGCCACCGGGCAGATCGAGGATGCGCTGGCGCGCGGTTATCGCATCGTCACGCGCTTCGAGGAAGAGGGCGCGCAGCAGGTGCTGCTGTACAAGGCGATCGACCAGCTGCGCGACTGTCTCGACACCATCATGCGCGACCCGTCGAGCCGCCGCATCCTGTTCCATGGCTGGAATCCCGTGAAGCTCGACGAGATCGCGCTGCCGGCCTGCCATCTGCTCTACCAGTTCCTGCCCAACCCGGTCACGCGCGAGATCTCGCTGTGCCTGTATATCCGCAGCAACGACGTCGGCCTCGGTACGCCGTTCAACCTCACCGAGGGCGCCGCGCTGCTGTCGCTGGTCGGCCGGCTGACCGGCTACACGCCGCGCTGGTTCACCTATTTCATCGGCGATGCGCACATCTACGAGAACCAGCTCGACATGCTGAACCAGCAGCTCGAGCGCGAGCCCTATGAAAGCCCGCGCCTGGCGATCGCCGATCGCGTGCCGGAATACGCGAAGACGGGCGTCTACGAGCCGGAGTGGCTGGAGCGCATCGAGCCCACCGATTTTTCGCTGGAAGGCTATCGGCACCACGCGCCGTTGACCGCGCCGATGGCGGTCTGAACGCGGCTGCGCTCGTGAAGTTGGAAAGCCCGCGCCTTGGAGGCGCGGGCTTTTTTGTATCCGTCGGTGCATGCGCGAGACGCGTGGCGGTCAATGACGCGGCTCCTGTCGCCCCGGTGCTGGCGACGCGTGCTGCACCGGTGCCTGGTGCGGCGCCTTGACGTGCGGCGGCGGTGCCGCCGGGCGCTCGAAATGCGGTGCCGGCGGCGGCGCGGCGGGTCGCTCGAAATGCGGTTGCTGCTGCGGTTCGAAATGCGGCTGGGGCCGTTCGATGCGAGGTGCCTCGACACGCGGGGCTTGCGGGGCTTCGAAGTGCGGTTGCGGCCGCTCGACCTGCGGTGCTGGCTGGCGCTCGGGCGGCCGGGCGAACGCTGGCTGGGGCGTCGGCGCACGCGGTTCGGCACGAGGTTCGACGCGCGGCTGGGCCGCTTCGGCGCGCGCTCCTTCCACTCGCGGTTGCTCGGGCTGCGCATGCGGCTGCGGAACGAAGCCCGGCCCACGTGAGGGCTCTGCCTGCTGAGCGGCCGGGCGTCCGCCGCCGAAGATGGCGGGCGCGCCCGGTGTCGCGGCATGCGGCTGCGCATTCTCTCGCGCTCCGGGTGCTTCGTTTGGCCGGAACTGGCCGGCCGCGCGCTGCTGTTCGATCGGCGCGTGCGGCTGCGTCCAGGCCGGCTGCGTGCTCGCGCCGGGACGTCCCCCGGGCACGCCTTCCCGGCCAATTTCGGCGGGCGGCCGCGGCACGCCATTGCCCGCTGCCACGGCGCCCGGCGCCCGGTTGCCCGGCACGGCCATGCCAGGATGCGCGGCGAATGCCGCCGCGCCCGGCGTACCGGGTGCACCCGGCACCGCACGCTGCCCGGGCTCCTGCTGCATCCGGCCGGGCTCTTCACGCGGCATCCGCTGGCCGCCGGCGGTGGCGCTCACGGCGGGTACCGGCCGGCCCGGCTGCAACACCGGTCCGCGCGGATTGACGAGCTGCACGTTGCGCATCGCCCACTGATTCGACGCGCCCGGGCTGGTGCCGGCCAGGTGGGTCGGCCGAGGCGCGTAGTTCGGCGGAGTCGCGCTGCGTACCACCGGCGCGCCGGCGCCGGGC
>NZ_VWWC01000107.1:0-26232 GCF_011753175.1 Burkholderia sp. Cy-637
GAGCTGGCGAGCGGGCGCAACACCATCGCCGCGCCCCATCACCAGGGCCGGCGCGGGCACCCGGTGGCGTTCGCGGCCGTGCATCGCGACGCGCTGGCCGCGCTCGACGGCGACACCGGCGCGCGCGCCCTGCTGCTCGCGCACGAGCTTGCCGAGGTCGAGGTCGACGATCCGGGCGTGCTGCGCGATGTCGATACACGCGACGATCTCGCCGGCGGCACCGTCTGAGCGGCGCGAGCCTCGACGGCTCGACGCCCGCAACCCGCTTGCCGCGCCTTATCCCCTGCGCAGCGGAAAACGCGCTTCCGGCAGCCCGCGATACGCAACGCTTGCCGTGAACACGCCGCCCGCATGCAGGTCCGCGCCCAAGGCGGCTTCGTCGAGCCCGGTGCGCGCGCTGGTGATGTAGAGCGTGCGCCAGCCCTCGCCGTCGCCGGATGCATCGCCGGCGCGCCCGGGCGCGGGCCCGAGCGCGGCGCAGCTCGGCTGCGCGGTCGGCACCGCGACGCGGTCGGTCTCCACGCCGTTCGCGTCGTAGCGCACCACGCGCGAGCCACCCCATTGCGCGTTCCAGAGCCCGCCCTCGGCGTCGACCGTCGAGCCGTCGGGATCGCCGCTCGCGTCGCTCAGGGCCACGAAGGGGCGCACCCGGGCGACCGGGCCGTCGGCGCGGTAGTCGCAGACCATGATCTGGCGCGCGAGCGAATCGCAGAAATACATGCGCGTGCCGTCGGGCGAGAAGGCGATGCTGTTGGCGATCGCGGCGGGCGGCAGCGCGAGCCGCTCGAGCGAGCGATCGGCATTGAGGCGGTAGAAGCCGGTCGAGGCCTCCAGCGGATCGTGCTCGTCCTTCATGCCGAACACGAAATTGCCGGCGCGGTCGCAGCGGCCGTCGTTCAGTCGCGAGCGCTCGCCCGGTTCGACCTCGACGATGCGCTCGAAGCGACCGTCGCGCAGGTCGAACAGCGCCAGGTGGGTGGCCAGCCCGACCAGCAGCACGTTGGCGTCGTCCGTCAGGCCGAAGCAGCCGAGCCGCTCGGGCATCGCCCAGCTTTCGGTTTCCGGCGTCGCGCCGCTGCGGTGGCGCCACAGCCGGGCGCCCTCGATATCGGTCCAGTAGAAGGCTTGCGCGAGTTCGCACCAGGTGGCGCATTCGCCGAGCGCGTGGCGGCCGTCGACCAGCAGGGTGGCGGTGGCGTTCGGGGCGGGCTGGGCAGTCGTGTCGGTCATCGGATTTCGGTCGGCTGGCGGTTGAGGATCGGCCGGCGCCATGTGCCGCCACCGTCCGCCGATGCGGCCGGGCGGCGCCGGCGCCGTTTCGCTCTGATACACGGTCCGGCCCGGAAATGCAAAAGCGCGTGCGAGGCGCCCAGATAGTGGGCGGGGCCGGCGCCGCTCGCGACGGCCGGCCCGCCCCGGACTTACTTCATCTTCCAGCTGGTCACCTTGACGATATCGGCGTCACAGTTCTTGAGGCTGGTGATGCCCTGGTTCATCAGGGTGCTCCACTGCTTCACGCGGTTCTTGCCGTTGGGCGGCTGGTTGAAGTCGTGCGTGTCGACCACCTTGGTGCGCTGCGCGTAGAAGCTCGTCATGAAGGTCTTCTCGTCGGTGCTGTTGCCCGAGCGCGAGAGCAGGCCTTGCAGCGTGTTGCTGCCGCCGTCGGCGCCCTGGTTCAAGGCCGTATCGACGAAGGAGCCGATCGTCAGTGCGCTGCCGAAGCCGCGCGACTGCGCCTGCTGCACGCTGTACTGGATGTAGACCGAGTAGAACGTGCGCCACATCGCCTCGCGCCAGGCCGCGTCGTTCTGCAAGCCCTTGACCTTGCCGCAGAACACCTTCTCGCTGTCGGTGATCTTCAGGATCGAACCCTGCATCGAGCCGTGCGCGCCGATCCGCGCCAGGCCGCCCTGCACCGAGGGATTGCTGGCGCCGCTGGCCGCGTCGTAGGCCTTGAACAGGGCCGGGCCGTCCGGGCCGCCGTCGTTCGGCCCGCCGGTGGTGGCGCCGAAGATGCCCATGGTGTAGCCGCGATCGTCGCCAATGTCCTCGCAGTAGCCGTAGAACTTGGTCCAGTCGAGCGAATCCTGCTCCGGCTTGTTGACCAGCTTCATGATGTTGTCCCACTGCTCGCCGTCCAGACCGGTGTTGTCCTTCAGGAATTGCAGCGTGGCGGGCGAGAAGTTGGCGTCGTGGTCGAGCGCCGCCTTGGTCAGCTTGGCCGGCTTGCAGGCCTCGCCGGCCACCCAGGGCTGGCCGCTGCCGGCCTCGCCGCTGGCCGTCGCGGGCGCGTTGCCCTGGCTGCGGTAGGCGGCCGTGTAGTCGCGGCCGTCGAAGCTGACCACGTTGCCGGCTTCGTAGATGCGCGATGCCGTCCAGGGCGAGCTGCAGATTTCGGGCGAGGCGGCGGCAGCGGCCGCTTGCGGGGCGCGGGCCGCGTGCACGGTGCGCGCCGAGGCGTCGGCCGCGGCCAGCGGCAGGGTCGCCATCACGGCCGCGCAGAGCGCGGCATGAATCCAGCGTTTCGTCGAGACGATTTTCATAATGAAATTCTCCGGTTGATTATTTTCGACAGATAAACGAACCACGCGAGTTGCTTCATTGTTTTATGCACCGCTCAATCGTTCTCACCGAAGTCGATTTACCTGAAATCCAGACAAAACGGTCCCCCTTGCGCGGCGATTCAAAATCGGCGCACAAACGATTCGGCATGGCGGAATGATGCGGAAAGCAGGCGGCGCAAGGCCGTCCCGCCCGGCCAGGCTGGCCGGATACAGCGTCTTTTTGTGATGACCTGAAACTTGGCGTTCGACTCGATCGGCCGGGTGGCGGTCGATCGGGATGCAAGGCCGGGAAATCCGCGATAACGAATTTCCTGGCGAATTCTAATTAAGCATCTTTCATATTACAAATTATTTTTGGAATCCTTTTCCGAAACGCGGATATGTGACGAAGCCGTGTCATTCGGCACGAATTCAAGGCTCGCCATCGCCGCCTGAATCGCCTTGCCGAACAGGGTTGCGCCCCGCTACCGCCACGGCGGCCGTCAGCAGCGCCGGCCGATTCGCGCTACCCTGTCCGGCCCATTGCATGCCTCGCAGGCGCCACCATCATGTCCCAAGCCCTGACCATCGATTTCGTCTCCGACATCGCCTGCCCCTGGTGCGCGGTCGGCCTGTCCTCGCTGCTGCTCGCGCTCGAGCGGATCGGCGACGCCGCCGAGGTGCAGATCCGCATGCACCCGTTCGAACTGAACCCGGACATGAAGCCGGAAGGCGAATCGATCGTCGCCTACCTCGGCAGGAAATACGGCCGCACGCCCGAGCAGATCGCCGAGACGCAGGCCATGCTGCGCGAGCGCGGCGCCAGCGTCGGTTTCGATTTCGGCACGCGCGAGCATGTCTACAACACCTTCGACGCGCATCGCCTGCTGCACTGGGCCGGCCTGGAAGGCAAGCAGTTGCCGCTCAAGCTCGCGCTGCTGCGCGCCTATCACGGCGAAGGCAAGCCGACCAACGATCACGCGGTGCTGGCGGCGATCGCGCAATCGGTCGGCCTGGACGCGGATCGCGCGCGCGAGGTGCTGGCCAGCGGCGCCTATGCCGACGAGGTGCGCGCCGCCGAAGCCGAAGCGCAGCAGCAGGGCATCCACTCGGTGCCCTCGATCATCTTCAACCAGCGCTACCTGGTGACGGGCGGCCAGCCGGTCGAGGCCTTCGAAGGCGCGATCCGCCAGATCCTGGCCGAACCGGCGGCCTGAAGCCGCGCCGGGAAACCTCGACGAGACGATGCCGGGCCGCCGTCGTGGCTCCATCGTCCGCCGCCTCGCTGGACCTTTCCAACGGGCCACGGCGGCTCTAGAGTAGGCGCTTTCCCGCCCGCCCTCGTCCGGAGTCCCGATGTCCACCCGCACCAACGAATACGGCCAACCGATCGGCGCTCCCGTCGACGGCTGGACCCCTCGCCCGCTGCCCGCCGCCGTCACGCTGGAGGGCCGCCATTGCCGCCTGGAGCCGCTCGACGCGGCGCGCCACGCCGACGCGCTGGCCGAGGCCTACCTGTCGGCGCGGGACGGCAGCGACTGGACCTACCTGACGGTCGGCCCGTTCACGAGCGCCGAGGACTATCGCGCCCATGTCGAGAAGGCCGAGCGCAGCACCGATCCGCGCCACTACGCCGTGATCGACCGCGCCAGCGGCCGCGCGGTCGGCACGCTGGCGCTGATGCGGCAGGATCCGGCGCATGGCGTGATCGAGGTGGGCCACGTGACCTTCTCGCCGAAGCTCAAGCAGACGCCGCTGTCGACCGAGGCGCAGTACCTGCTGATGGCCCATGTGTTCGAGCAGCTCGGCTACCGCCGCTACGAGTGGAAATGCGACAGCCTCAACGCGCCGTCGCGACGCGCGGCCGAGCGGCTCGGCTTCCGTTTCGAGGGGATCTTCCGGCAGGCGATCGTCTACAAGGAGCGCAGCCGCGATACGGCCTGGTTCTCGATCATCGACAGCGAATGGCCGACGCTGCGGGAGGCCTTCGAGGCCTGGCTGGCGCCGGAGAATTTCGACGCCGAGGGGCGCCAGCGCCGCTCGCTCGTGGAACTGCGCGAAGCGCGGTGAAGCGGCGGCGGGCGATCGGCGCCGCTCGCATCGCGCGATGCGAGCGACCGGCCCGCCCTAGCGCCCCGCGGCCGGCAGCGAGAAGCTGAACGCCGCCCCGCCGCGCGGCTCGTCGAGCAGCCGCGCCTCGCTGCCGTGCAGTTGCA
The DNA here is from genome assembly GCF_011753175.1 of Burkholderia sp. Cy-637. Lineage (NCBI taxonomy): Bacteria > Pseudomonadati > Pseudomonadota > Betaproteobacteria > Burkholderiales > Burkholderiaceae > Burkholderia > Burkholderia sp. Cy-637. The sequence continues at coordinate 4,760 of NZ_VWWC01000107.1, forward strand.
GCATGCGCTGCACCAGCAGCAATCCCAGCCCGCCGCGATGCGCGTCGCCGGGCGCCTCCCACGATCCCACCGGGCGCCGGAACAGGTGCTCGCGCAGGGCCGCCGGCACGCCGGGCCCGGTGTCGCGCACGGTGACGGTGACCTCGCCTTCGCGCGAGGCCAGCTCGACGGCCACGTGGCCGCCCTTGGGCGTGTGCCGCAAGGCGTTGTCGAGCAGGTTGGTCAGCACCCGCTCGATCATGCCGAGATCGGCATGGATGTTCGGCAAGCGCGGCTCGATGCGCGCGTCGAGCGTCACCTCGCGCGCCTTGGCGCTCAGCTCGAACTTGGCGAACACGTCCTGCACCAGGTCGGCCAGCGAGCCGTCCTCCAGCGCCGGCTGCACCAGGCCCGATTCGAGCCGCGCCAGCTCGAACAGCGCGCGCGCCAGGCGCCCCACCTTCTCGCTCTGCACCAGCGCCACCGACAGGTAGCGCTCGCGCTCGGCCGTCTCCAGCGTGCCGTCCTTCAGCGCCAGCGTCTCCAGGTAGCCGTGCAGCGAGGTCAGCGGCGTGCGCAGGTCGTGCGAGAGATTCGCCACCAGCTCGCGCCGCTGCAAGTCCTGCTGCTTGAGCTCGCGCCATTGCTCGCCGATGCGCGCGGCCATCTGCTCGAAGGTGGTCTCCAGCACGGCGATCTCGTCGCGCGCGCCGGCCGCCGAGGAATGCGGCAGCGAGGGTTGCGCGTCGGGCTCGCCGTTGGCGTCGAAGCGGCGCATCGCGTCGGCGAAGCGGCGCAGCGGCCGCGTGATCAGCCCGAACGCGGTGAGGCCCGCCAGCAGCCCGAGCAGCGCCACCAGCGCGATCGACCAGAGCGTGGTGCGCAGCACCGAGCTGGCGGCTACCCGCGCGGCCAGCTCGTCGTGCGCCTCGCCCAGCAGCACCACGTAGATGTAGCCCGAGGGCGCGTGCCCCGGCAGTTGCAGCGGCGCGGCGCTGAACACCTTGCGCGCGTCGAGGCTGCGCGGGTCGTCACCGAGGATCGGCAGCGGCTGGCCCGCCAGGAAGCGCTTGACCGGGGCGAGATCGACACGATCGCGCTTGACGCGGCCGGGCGGCGCGTCGTCGCCGCGGATGCGCCCGGCATTGTCGAGCAGGTAGACCTCGACGCTCGGATTGACGCCCATCAGCTGGCCGAACAGCTTGCGCACCGCGTCGGGCCGCAGGCCGTTGTCGTCGAGCAGCGAGGCGCTCAGCGCGATATGGCCGGCCAGGTCGCGCGACAGGCGCTGCACCACCTCCTTCTCGTGCATGTCGCTGGCGCGGATCTGGATCCAGGCCGAGGCGCCGCAGCAGGCCAGCAGCAGCACCGAGAACACCAGCGCCAGGCGCTGGGTCAGGCTCAGGCGGCGCATGCTCAGACGTCCTTGCCGGCTTCGGCCGGGCCCGGCGCGACCAGCTTGTAGCCGCGCCCCCAGACGGTCAGGATCCGCGCCGGCTGGGCCGGATCGGCCTCGATCTTGGCGCGCAGCCGGTTGATGTGGGTATTCACGGTGTGTTCGTAGCCTTCGTGCTGGTAGCCCCATACGGCATTGAGCAGGTCGGTGCGCGAGAAGGCCTTGCCGGGATGGCGGGCGAAGTGGTACAGCAGGTCGAATTCGCGCGGCGTCAGGTCGATCGCCGCGCCGTCCACCGCCGCCTCGCGCGTGAGCGGATCGAGCGTGAGGCCGCCCACGTCGACGCGCCCCGCCTCCGAGCGCGTGTCGCGCGACAGCGCCTCGACGCGCCGCAGCAGCGCCTTCACGCGCGCCACCAGCTCCAGCATCGAGAACGGCTTGGCGAGGTAGTCGTCGGCGCCCAGTTCGAGGCCGAGGATCCGGTGCACCTCGCTCGAGCGCGCGCTGATGATGATGATCGGCGTGTAGCGCTCCATCGCGCGCGCCCGGCGGCAGATTTCCAGGCCGTCGACGCCGGGCAGCATCAGGTCCAGGATCAGCGCGTCCCAGTTGCCCTGCTCGAGGCGGCGCAGGCCGTCGTCGCCATTGGCGCAGTGCACCACCTCGTAGCGCTCGTCGCGCAGGTGCAGCGCGAGCACCTCGGCGATATCGGCATCGTCTTCGACGATCAGGATGCGTTTCTGTGGGTCCATACGCGTCAGGAAAGGGGCCAGGCCAGCCACGGGGCGCCGCCAGGGGCAGCGCCGGGCACGGCCGATGCGGCTGCCCGAAGGGGCGCGGGCCGCCGTCACGACGATTCTCCGCGATCCGCGCCGGCGAGTCGTCACGGTTTCGTGAACATTCGCGGCGCCGGGCCGAGCCCTTGCCGCGGGTCTTACATTCGGGCCACAACAAGGCCCGCCCGCCGAATTATCACGAAAACTTTAACTTTCCGTGAGGACTTCGCGACCGCCGCGTCCTTACTCTGTGCGGCATCAACCCTTGGTCCGACAGGAGTCCACCATGACCAGCCGCCGACGTTTCCTGCTGACCGGCGCCGCCTTCGCCGGCGCCGTGGCCGCGCTCACGCGCAACGGCGTATTCGCGCAACAGCCCCCGAAGCCGGCCGCGCCGGCCGAGCTGGTGCTGTCCGACGCCGAATGGCGCAAGCGTCTCACGCCCGCACAATACACGGTCCTGCGCGAGGCGGGAACCGAACGCCCGTACAGCAACCCGCTCAACGACGAGCACCGCTCGGGGACCTTCTCCTGCGCCGGCTGCGGGATCTCGCTGTTTTCCTCGAAGACCAAGTTCGACAGCGGCACCGGCTGGCCGAGCTTCTGGGCGCCGCTCGACCACGCGGTGACGACCGATACCGACACCTCGTTCGGCGTGATCCGCACCGAGGTGCGCTGCCGCCGCTGCGCCGGCCACCTCGGCCACGTGTTCGACGACGGCCCCAAGCCGACCGGCCTGCGCTACTGCATGAACGGCACGGCCATGACGTTCCGTCCGTCCTCGGCCTGAGCGCCGCCCTTCCTTCAAGGACCACGCCATGCTGCTCCTCATCCTCGCCTATCTCGGCGGCGTGCTCACCATCGTGAGCCCCTGCATCCTGCCGGTGCTGCCCTTCGTGTTCGCCCGCGCGGACCGCCCGTTCCTGCGCAACGGCTTGCCGCTGCTGGTCGGCATGGCCGTGACCTTCGCGGCGGTGGCCACGCTGGCCGCCGTGGGCGGCGGCTGGATCGCCCAGGCCAACCAGGCGGGGCGCTGGATCGCCATCGCGCTGGTCGGCGTGTTCGGCCTGACCCTGCTGTTCCCGCGCCTGGCCGAACACCTGACGCGGCCGCTGGTCGAGCTCGGCAACCGCCTGAGCGGCGTGGCCTCGAACGCCGAGCAGGACGGGCGCGGCAGCATCGGCCCCTCGCTGCTGCTGGGCGTGGCCACCGGCCTGCTGTGGGCGCCCTGCGCCGGCCCGATCCTGGGCCTGGTGCTGACCGGCGCGGCACTGCGCGGCGCCAGCGTGGGCACCACCCTGCTGCTGGTGGCCTACGCGGCCGGCGCGGCCACCTCGCTGGCGGCCGCCCTGCTGATCGGCGGCAAGCTGTTCGCGGCGATGAAGCGCTCGCTGGGCGCCGGCGAATGGGTTCGGCGCGGGCTGGGCGTGGCGATGCTGGCCGGGGTCGGCGCGATCGCGCTCGGGCTCGATACCGGCGTGCTGACCCAGGTCTCGACGATCGCCACGGGCGGGCTCGAGCAGTCGCTGGTCGACCGCTTCGCGCCGCGCGGCAATGCCATGCACGGCAACGCTCCCGCCGACGCGAACGGGCCGGCCATGATGGCGGCCAACGGCAATGCGAATGGTGGCGACGCGGCGGGCGGTGGCGGCCCGTCGATGATGGCCGCCGGTGACGCGATGCGCGCCGCCGCCAACCACGGCGACGCGGGCAACGGCAACGCCATGATGGCTGCCGGTGACGCGATGCGCGCCGCCGCCAACCACGGCGACGCGGGCAACGGCAACGCCATGATGGCCGCCGGCGACGCGATGCGCGCCGCCGCCAACCACGGCGACGCGGGCAACGGCAACGCCATGATGGCCGCCGGTGACGCGATGCGCGCCGCCGCCAACGGCGCCAGCCCCAGCGCCGACAACGGCAACGCGATGATGTCCGCCGCCACGCAATCGGCCCGCCAGAACGCGGCGATGCTGCGCGTCTCCACGCCGGCCCTGCCCGTCGAGGGCGATGCGCCGTCGCTGGCGGGCGCCACCGAGTGGCTGAACTCGCCGCCGCTCACCAACGCCTCGCTGCGCGGCAAGGTGGTGCTGGTCGACTTCTGGACCTACTCCTGCATCAACTGCCTGCGCACCCTGCCCTACGTGAAGGCCTGGGCCCGCAAGTACCGCAACGACGGGCTGGTGGTGATCGGCGTGCACGCGCCCGAGTTCGCCTTCGAGCGCGACATCGGCAACGTGAAGAAGGCCACGCACGACCTCGGCGTGACCTACCCCGTCGCGATCGACAACGGCTACTCGATCTGGCGCGCCTTCAACAACGAGTACTGGCCGGCGCACTACTTCATCGACGCGCAGGGCCGGGTCCGCTACCACCACTTCGGCGAGGGCGACTATGTGCAATCCGAACGCGCAATCCAGCAACTGCTCGTCGAGGCCGGCCACCCGGACGCGGCCCAGGTCCCGCTCGGCATCGACGGCCCGGCGGCCAGCGGCGCGCAAGCCGCCGCGGACAACGCCGACATGCGTTCGCCGGAAACCTATGTAGGCTACGCGCGCGCCGAGAACTTCAGCTCGCCGGGCGGCCAGTTGCACGACCGCGAACACGACTACGCGTCTCCCGCACAGCCGGGCCTGGACGACTGGGGCCTGGCCGGCGCCTGGACCGTGGCCGAGCAGCAGGCCACGCTGGCCAAGCCGGGCGGCCGGATCGTCTACCGCTTCCATGCCCGCGACCTGCACCTGGTGCTCGGCCCGGGCAAGAACGGCGCGCCGGTGCGCTTTCGCGTGACGATCGACGGCACCGCGCCGGGCGCCTCGCATGGCGCCGACGTGAACGCCGACGGCGTCGGCACGGTGACCGGCCAGCGTCTCTACCAGTTGATCCGCCAGTCCGGCCCGATCGTCGACCACACTTTCTCGATCGAATTCCTCGACCCGGGCGTGCAGGCCTTCGCCTTCACCTTCGGTTGAACACGATGCCCAAACCGAACCGATTTCCGCAAGGAGTCCAGACCATGAACAGCAAGCAACGCTCATCCTCCCCCGCCGGCGCGCCGCGCGCGCGGCTGCGCCTGATCACGCGCATCGTCGGCAGCATCGCCGCGATCGGCGCGGTGACGGCGGTCGCCTTCGGCTGGCAGCCGGCCGCGCTGGCCGAGAACGTCAAGCCGCTGCCGATGCCCACGCTCGACGAGAAACCCGGCGCGAGCCATACCGAGACCGCGGTGTTCTCGGGCGGCTGCTTCTGGGGCGTGCAAGGCGTGTTCGAACACGTGGCCGGCGTCAAGCAGGTGGCCGCCGGCTACGCGGGCGGCGCGGCCTCGACGGCGCAATACGAAACCGTCAGCGAAGGCGATACGGGACATGCCGAATCGGTGCGGATCGTCTACGACCCGACCCAGATCAGCTATGGCCGGCTGCTGCAGATCTTCTTCTCGGTGGCGCACGATCCGACCGAGTTGAACCGCCAGGGGCCCGACAGCGGCACCCAGTACCGCTCGGCGATCTTCCCGGTCGACGCGCAGCAGCAGTCGATCGCGACGGCCTACATCGCCCAGCTCGGCAACGCGCATACCTTCTCCTCGCCGATCGTCACCAAGATCGAGATGGGCAAGAGCTTCTATCCGGCCGAGGGGTATCACCAGGACTTCCTGGTCAATCATCCCGACTATCCGTACATCGTGATCAACGACCTGCCGAAGGTGGCGGCGCTGAAGACGCAGTATCCGAAGTGGTATGTGAATACGCCGGTGCTCTACGCGAAGAACTGAGGCGGCGCGCGGCGTCGAAGCAAAACGGCCTGACGGGGCAGCACCTCGTCAGGCCGTTTTTTTGCGTGGAGGATCAGCCGGAAACGCGACCTTCGCGTCGGCTGCGTCGGTTCTGCCTGTCGATCGCGTCAGAACAGCATCGGCTGGCGCGCGTTGGATTCCAGCGCGAGCAGCGCGGCCTTCTTGTCCTTGCCGCCGGCGAAGCCGGTCAGGTCGCCCGAGGTGCCGATCACGCGATGGCAAGGCGCCACGATCGACAGCGGATTGCGGCCGTTGGCGGCGCCCACCGCGCGCGTCGCCTTGTGGTTGCCGACCTGCACGGCGATGTCGCGATAGCTACGCGTCTCGCCGAAGGGAATCGTCAGCAAGGCGTTCCAGACGCGCTTCTGGAATTCGGTGCCGTGGAATTCGATGTCGAGTGCGAAATCGGTGCGCTGGCCGGCGAAGTATTCGCGCAACTGGCGTGCCGTCTCGACCAGCACCGGGTGCTCGTCGTCGTCGCGCATCGGGCCGAGCTTCACGCGCGTGGGCCGGTCGTTCTCCCAGAGGATTGCGACCAGCTTGTCGTCGCGCGCGACCAGGGTCAGCTCGCCGACCGGCGACGGGATCCGTTTACATACCTGAGACATGGGCTTTCTCCTGTCCTGCTTGATACCAACCGCGCCAGTGTAGCGGCAAACGCACGGCGAGGCCTGCCCGGATCTTGCGCTTGAATTCGGTCGATGCATCGATACATTCGTGGACCGGCGAATCGATATGTGACCCGCCCCGCGAGCCTGCCATAATGGCCGGCCCCAAAACACGCGCTCGCCCAGGCGGCGCGAGGCTTTCAACGCTTACACCGACGCACCGAGACTCACCATGTCGCACGAACACGCTCCCCACGATCACGCCGTCGAACACGCCGCCCGCTCGGGCGATCCGCTCTCCCGCTGGGTAGCGGTCTTCACCGCCATCCTCGCCGCGCTGGCCAGCCTGCTGCACTACGAGGAAGGCGTGCTGCAGACCCAGGCATTGATGTACAAGAACGACGCCGTCCTGCTGCAGAGCCAGGCCAGCGATCAATGGAACCTCTACCAGGCGCAGTCGAACAAGGGGCACATGATGGAAGTCGCGGCCGAACTGGCCGGCCCGGAAAAGCAGGCGCGCTTCCGCGAGCAGATCGACAAGTACAACGCGCGCAAGAAGGACATTTCGGACAAGGCCAAGGATCTCGAACGGCAGGTCGACGAGGCCAATCGCAAGTCGGCCAGCAAGGAACATCCGCAGCATATGTTCGGGCAGGCGCTGGCCTTGATCAGCGCGGCGATCTCGCTGGCGGCGATCACCTCGCTGACGGGCAGCCGGCGGCTGTTCATGTTCGTCGGGCTGGCGGGGTTGGCGGGGGTTGCGGTTTCGGTGGCGGCGTTTTTGAATATCTAGGTGCGAGGCTGGTCGTGTCATCGGCGGCTTTGCGCCGACGGTTCGAATTCACGCATCGAGAAGGTAAGCTCGCGGCTTTGCCGCCAGCTTGGCGCGGAGCGTTTTCAAGCGACAGCCGCGTCGTCGGGTGAGATGGGATCGTTTTGCGCCATGTAGCGTGTCCCGTCGCAATAAATTCCACGTTGATCCCACAGGGCACACGGCCAGGACGTGAAGGCGGCAACCGATTCGTGGATGTGTTCCGCCAATAGCTGATCTACCGCCAGGGGTATCGTGCCGGCCTTGTCCCAAGCCGCCAGGATCATTTTTTCGTAGGGGCGCAACTCGCGCGGCTGCGGAGGATATGAGCGATTGCCGGCTCGCGGCTCGATCGGATTGCGAAGGAATTCGATATGCCGCTCCAGTCGTCGCTGCTCGCGTAAAAGCTGCTTCGCCTGTTCTTCCGGGTTCTTCGGGACGTCATATACCCATTCGTTCGGCTGGCAGGCTGGGTAGTCTTCGTCTGATCCGGCCGGAATGGCGGAGCAGAATGCGGCTCCGACCTTTTCGTATAGGTGACCCAGCACACGTTCGTCCGCCTGGTGGCGAGCCAGAATGCTGCGCCACCGGAAATTCAGATAACGATGAGGTTGGATCAAGGATTCGAGGTCACTGCCGGGTGCTGCGGGGAGCGCGGCCATGTAGTCGTTGTAGAGAGTCACGACGGGCGCGTCGTCGGCTAGCTCGAAATCTTGCTCAAGACTGCTAGGCATCTCGTCGAGAGACATTAACGGAACCCCTGCCCGCAATGCCTCTATGAACATGTGCCGTAGCGAGATGAACGAAAGATCCTTATCACGCCCCTGCTCGTCTGGTGCATAGCCCCCTCCAACGTCAGAATGCACGCCTGGATACACGATCTCTTCGCAATTGTTCTGATAAGAGGTATCTACGCGAACCGAGTCGAGTGGAAACGCTCGCCGTACTTCATGTGCCGCAACATAATGTACGCATCGCTCCACTTCTGCGGGAATGGCGAGTTCTGACGCCCAATCGAGGTGAAGCGCGGGACCACCAACCGAGGCAACCGTATCAAAAATCCCCATGAAATTGATACGCAATGGCACGCGTACAAGGTTCGGTGCCAGCCAATACAATCCTCCGTCTTCCTTCAGACATTTTTGTGTCACCAAACCACGCGCGAAGGCCCGAGCCTCCGTTGCTCCCCGAGAAAATCCGAAAATTGCCACGGTGATTTCTCGCATATGCCTCCATGAACCTGGGCCGAATTCGACTTCCAGTATCCGAGAAAATTCTCCAAGCGCAAATTTAATACGGAGATCACCGCCCGCGCCAAGCCCGAGTCCGAACACTCCTCCATCATCATCCTTGAGGTGATCCGTATAGCCGACCACTTTTTCAAACCTAAATGGAGTACCCACGCCCGGAAGGTAAATCGGTTTCGCTTCATACCGACGTCGGACCACGGCAGCCTGGAAGAGCTTGGCGATATTAGAATGCTTGTTTATTGGCTGGTCACGCTCCAGATTATTGTTCGTACCATCGAAGAAAAACGATAGAGAAGGATACAGTCGACATGCGATTGCATCCGTCTGATTTCGAGGCTGCTGCCACACGATACGTTTCGCGGCACCGTCTATCGAGGCTCGCTTGATATCTTCATCCGTTGCAGGCATACCTGATTGTCGCACTGACATGGCCTTTCCTCTTCGAGATCGCTATTTATTCATACAACCCGATCGTGTTGGCGAAAATGCGAGTGCGGCGCTATCACGGCCTCGCAAAATGACACACAGGTAAGCATCTGATTTATGCCAATCCGGGTCTTGATGCGGCCCCCCTGAAGGAAAACCAGTTTGGACACTATGTCTTTCTTCAGGAACTGTTACGGCCTTGGTGACCGGGTCCTTTATCGCATCCCAAACCCACGTCACAGTAACTGGCTTACTCCAGTCCTGTACTCCCGGAAAACAACAGGCTGCTGCGGCGCCACCGTCTTCGGGGCCGACAATCCCCGCCCAGTATTTATCGACATAAACCTTCACTGCCCAGCGATCAACATGATTAGCGAGCACCATCGATAAGGCCCCGCCGCCAGATCCGACATAGTCAGGCATGGCGTTGGATCCCGCACAAGCGGTCAGCGTAAAAACGGCGGCACCGAACGTAAGCCCCAAACGCCAGAATCTTTTCAAGATCATCTTGTGTATTCCTACCGGTCAATGCCGTGATTAAATTTGCCGCACATCGTTTTCTGGTGCCCCTGCGTGCCGAAAAGCCATGATTGGCCCTCTACCTCTAGCGGCTCACTTGCTCATGCAACCCGATCTACTGGACGAAAATTCCAAGGCAGCCGTATTGCGGTCTCGCAATATGACGCAAAGATAAGCATCCGTTTTATGCCAATCAGGATCCTGATGCGGACCGCCGACTGGAAAATTTACCTGAACACCGTGTTTTTCGTCCTGCTTAGTCACGGCACCCGTCTTGGAATCCTCTTCGCGCCCCCACTCCCATGTCACGGTGACGGGTTCGCTCCAACTCTTCATGTCAGGAAAGCAGCAGGCGGCTTTTGAGCCCCCTGCATGTGCACTCACATCACCCGCCCAGTACTTATCAACAAAAATATTCACGGCATACCGATCGGTATGATTAGCCGGCACCATCGCGAGCGCTTGCCCACCACCAACAAGGGGTTTATCAGCCGTGCCATTGGATCCCGCACAAGCGGCCAGCGTAAAAGCAGCAGCGCCAACCACAAAGCCCAACCGCGGAAACCTATCCAAGATCATCTTGCGTATTCCTACCGACCAATACCGCATTCACGTTTGCCGCCCATCGCTCGTCGGCGCCATCAACCGCCTCAACAAAACCGCGCCCTCAGGGGACTCATCGAACGCCTCCCCATGTCGCGCAGCCAGCGCACAGTATTCCACCTGCATCCCGAGCCCTTCGATACCAAATCGTCGCGCACGCTCGATCTGGCGACACACGAATCCGTAACGCTCCCGCTCCGGGATCGCGGCAAACGTCGACGAATCGCGTTCGTTGAGATGCAACAGCAAATTATCCGGAACACTCGCCTCGATCAGGTCATCGACCTGCGCCTGTTCCAACCTGAACGGCGGCCGAAGCGCCACCGACTCCGCAAGCACCTCATCCTGCCTCCAATCGATCTGACGCAGCCTCCCATGACGATCCCAATACCACCAACGCAGCACCGGCGCGAAAAACGCCTGACGCTGCGCCTCGGATAGCACCGGCCCCTTCACGAACAGATCATCGTCTTCCGACGACCCCGCCAGCGTCGCAAGAATCGACGGATCCCAGCAGGCGAGCACGATAGGCGTGTCATCCGGCAGGTGGACCCGCAGCAGCGGTTTCAGATGTGCCTCGAGCTCCACCAGCGACAAGGGCGAGGCAATCACCATCGCACAGGGCGACGCCGGCCCATGCAGTCCGAGCCATTCACAAGCGGCTTCGAAACGATCAAGCGGAATATGGACAAGATGTGGCGACACGGCCTGCACATCGGATCCGCCCTCCATCAGGCAGACGACCTCATCCGGCCTATCCGACAACGCGCCGGGCAGCCGCTCATTGTGCAAAGGCGCGGCAAGCACATACAGCCTTGCCGCCAGATCGCGCGCTTCCTCAAACACGGTTCGCAGCTCCATCACGCCTCCTGCGTGACGAAGGCACTGCGGGCAGCAGCCTGCTTCATCATGCACGGCACACAAACCGCATCAGGCGGCATCGGCATCGAATACGGCATGCGGGCAGGCCCGCTGAAGGCATGCGTCCCGCCCTTCACGTCGATCTTGCCCGGCGCATGGATTTCGATATTGCCGCCCGCCAGCCGGATGTAGGCACCACCCGACGTCAGCAGGATCTCCCGCTCCGCGGCCACCTCGATCGTCTCGGTCGCCGCCAGGACCTTCACCGTCTTCCGGGCCGTCAACTCGACATTGTCCGCATGCGCCTGGATCTCGACCTTGCCCTTCCCCGCGAACAACTTCATGCCGGCGTTCTGCACGAACAGGCTGATCCGGTCCGCGACACCGGCGATCAACGACTTGCCGGCAGCCACATGCACGCCCTGCCCGCTCACCATGTTGATATGCCGCTCGGCAGCCAGATGCGCCGACTGCTGCGTCGACATCGCGATGCCCGCCGGGCTGGCCATCAACATCACGGGCTGCTTGAAGGCATTCGCGTTACCCATGCCGCCTCCAACCGTTCGGCCGCCCGAAGCGTTGCCGGCTACCGTGTCCTGGGTGGCATCGGTGTACTGCTTCAGCGCATCATGGCCCGCGGCCAGGCTGTCGGCTTGATGGGCCTCGCTCGCCTGCGACAGCGCCTCGATCAAGCTCTCCGCGCTCACCAACTGTTGCTGCGCCTCGCGCACATCGAGAGGCTGACTGCCGGCGCTCTTGGCATGCGTGCCCAGATACAGTCCACGCGCGGCCCGCACCGCGCCATGGCTATCCGTGCGCAGGTCGAATCCGGAGCCCAGGTATTCGCCGCGCGCGTTGCCCGCCTGCTGGATCAGATACCCGAGATGCAGTTGCGAGTTGCCCTGGCTGCTGTACAACTGCACACGGTTCTGGCCGGTCGCGTCATCGAGCACGAGCTGGTTGTAACCGCTGCCGCCATATTCCTTAGAGCGATAGCCGGACAGGATGCCGTTCGAATGCCATTGCGGCTGCGTCGCGCCGTTGTAGACCCGAGCGACCGCAACGGGCCGATCGCAATCGCCGCCCACGTAGTCGATCAGAACCTCCTCGCCGACACGAGGAGGATGAACCGCGCCATACCCCCCGCCCGTATCCGACTGCACGACACGCACCCAGCACGACGCACCGGCATCGCCCGGATTGCGGCGATCCCACACGAAACGCACCTTGATGCGATTGAGTTGGTCGGTATGGACTTCCTCGCCGCGCGGCCCGACGACAATCGCCGTCTCCAGATGCGTGACGGGCTTGCGATGTTCGAACGGGCTGCGGAACGGCACGCTGCTGCGCTGGGCTTCGATCCAGATTCGGTAGTAGCCGCTCGCCCCGTCGAAATGCGGCACGACGAACGTATCGTTCGATTCACCCGCGCGTGCCTCATCGATCGAGGCCTGCAGATCCTGCGGAAAGCGCGCGCCGCCGGCCGCCCCAGGGAGGTTGTTCGCGATCAGCCACTTCACCTCGATCACGGCGAATTCGCGCTGATTCGCCGGATCCCGGTCGTGCTCGGGATGATCCAGCAGCGTGAAGCGTCGGCCGGCGTCGATCGCCCGCAAACCGCCCTCGCCCGCGAAACGCTTGGCGCGCGATTCCCATTCCTCCATCCGGATCCGCGTGAGCGCGTCGCCGCGCGCCTGCTCCAGGTAGCGATACGCGCCCGTGTATTCATAAACCTCGGCCTGCGCCGGCAGCGCGCCCTGATTCGCCTGCGTCGGCAGGTTCGTGCCTTTGGGATTGACGGCGGGCGCCGGACGTTTGTAGTCGAAGGTTCGGGTCGTGTACGAGGTGCTTTGCAGCGTGCGGCTGCCCGACCATTGAGTCAGCGCGTCCGCCTCGCTCCGCGTATCGGCTCGGTAAAAACGCACGATGTCGGCGGGGGCAAGCGCCGTCAGTCGATCGGTGACGACCAGCGTATGCGAGCGCCCATCCGCCGCCTGCTCCCAGAAGCCGTAAAGCCCTTCGTCCTCGAGCAGGCGATGCACGAAATTCCAGTCGCTCTCGTCCTGGCGGCAGAACGAACGCGGCGGCAGCGCCTCGACAAGATCGAAGCGAAACGCGCCTCGCGCCTGGGGATGCTGGTTGAACACATCGGCGACGATATCGTCGGCCGGGCGATCCCGCCAGATCCGCTGGTCGCGACGAAACTTCAGGAAGTGCATCCAGGAGGCGAAACCGAGCTGGTAGCTGCTCAGCCCGCCGTCGGCACCAAGCCGTCGCGCCGTATGAACGTAGCCATGATGCGGTCGATACGATTTGTCCGATTGCTGGATCCAGAGCGTGACCGGCTGGGCAATCAAGGCCTTGAGTTCGAGCGTGTCGTCGCGAGACGCGACGTCGACCGTGAATTCGAAATGCCGCCCCAGCCGCGCCGATCCGCTCGCGCGCAGCGGCAGCAGGACCGTGGCCTCCAACGGAGAATCCAGCTTCAGCAGGCGATCCTGCTGAAGCCAGCCGCGGCTGATGCCTTGCGCCCATTGATGCGCGTCCATCGCTAAACCCTTCTGTTTTATTCGCTCTTGTCATGTCGATGGAGTGCTCCATCCGACGCTCGGGCGCAATTTTATGAAGCTGGTCGCGGAGGGACGTTAATCAGCGTCAGGTTGGCCGTGCCTCCGCGCTGTTATTACGCAGCCCGAATGGCAGACCAGAAAAATATATCTTTACGGCCGATCCATTCAATCGACAAAACGCGGCACCCACACTCTTTCACCTGAAGAAGCGTGCAACATGGAAGAAAATAACCATTAATTTCAACAAAATACAGCCACAAGGGAAAACCCGCAGCCGCTCCCCCTCGTCATCCGCCCGATTCCCCGTTAAGATCGCATCTGGCCCACTGGTCCGGCCAATTTCATCCGGACCGCAACCGGATACGCACAGGAGACACGATGAGACTGGAAGGCAAGGTGGCCGTCGTCACGGCCGCGGGCGCGGGGATCGGACAGGCGGCGGTGCTGGCGCTGGCGCGCGAGGGTGCGCAGGTCTGGGCGACCGACGTCAAGCCCGAGTTGCTGAAGTCGTTCGAGGGCGTCGCCAACGTGCAGACCGCGCCGCTCGACGTGATGAACCGCGCCGCGATCGACGGCTTCTTCGCCGGCCTGCCGCGCGTGGACGTGCTGTTCAACTGCGCCGGCTTCGTCCACAACGGCACCATCCTCGAGGCCAGCGATGAGGATTGGGACTTCGCCTTCGATCTCAACGTGCGCTCGATGTTCTGGACCATCCGCGCCGCCCTGCCCGCCATGCTGAAGAACGGCGGCGGCAGCATCGTCAACATGGCCAGCGTGGCGAGCAGCATCCGCGGCCTGCCGAACCGCTTCGTCTACGGCACCTCGAAGGCGGCCGTGATCGGCCTGACCAAGGCGGTGGCCGCCGACTACGTGCTCAAGGGCATCCGCTGCAACGCGATCTCGCCGGGCACGGTCGACACGCCCTCGCTGCAGCAGCGCATCAACGCCTACGAAGACCCGGTCGCCGCGCGCGCCGCCTTCGTGGCGCGCCAGCCGATGGGCCGCATCGCGCGCGCCGACGAGATCGCGCCGATCGTCACCTTCCTCGCCAGCGACGATGCAGCCTTCGTCACCGGCCAGACCTACTCGGTCGACGGCGGCATGACGATCTGAGCCGCGCTCGCGCCGATACGAAACCGCATTTCCCTTCCGTCTTCACCGGATTCACCAGGAGCCTCACCTCATGAAACTCGCCCGTTATGGCCAGCCCGGCAGCGAAAAGCCGGCCCTCGTCGATCAGGACGGCAAGCTGCGCGACCTGAGCGGCGTCATCGCCGACATCACGCCCGCCACGCTCGACGAAGCCTCGCTCGCCAAGCTGCGCGCGCTCGACGTCGCGTCGCTGCCGCTGGTCGAAGGCACGCCGCGCCATGGCTGCCCCGTCAACGGCGTCGGCAAGTTCCTCGCGATCGGCCTGAACTACTCCGACCACGCCGCCGAAACCGGCCAGCCGGTGCCCAAGGAGCCGGTGGTGTTCACCAAGGCGATCTCGTGCATCCAGGGGCCGAACGACCCGATCATGCTGCCGCGCGGCTCCGAGAAGACCGATTGGGAAGTCGAGCTGGGCATCGTGATCGGCAGCGTGACGCGCTATGTCCAGCGCGAGCAGGCGCTCCAGCACGTGGCCGGCTACGTCACCATCAACGACGTCAGCGAGCGCCACTTCCAGCTCGAACGCACGCCGCAATGGGACAAGGGCAAGGGCTGCGATACCTTCGGCCCGATCGGCCCGTGGCTGGTCACGCGCGACGAGGTGCCGAACGTGCAGGCCCTGTCGATGTGGCTCGAAGTGAACGGCAAGCGCGTGCAGAACGGCAACACCAGCACCATGATCTTCGACGTGGCCGAGATCGTCAGCCACCTGAGCCAGTTCATGACGCTGATGCCCGGCGACGTGATCACCACCGGCACGCCGCCCGGCGTCGGCATGGGCATGAAGCCGCCGCAGTTCCTGCGCGCCGGCGACGTGGTCAAGCTCGGCATCGAGGGCCTCGGCGAGCAGCAGCAGACGGTGGTGCCGTTCAAGCTGTAAGCGGCGGCCTCGCGCCCTGCCTCGATGCGCGACGCCCGGCGTCGGCCCGCCAGCGGCCGGCGCCGGGCGTTGTCCTATAATGTGCGCCCCGCGCCCACCGGCGCGGGCCGCTCCTCTCAATCCGCCGGCCAACCCGTCGAGCTCGCCATGCCCTTCCAGCCGATCGAAACGAAACGGCTCTACAGCCAGATCGCCGCGCAGATCACCGAACTGATCGACGCCGGCGAATTCATCGTCGGCGAGCGGCTGCCGGCCGAACGCGATCTCAGCGCGCGGCTCGGCGTGAGCCGTTCCTCGCTGCGCGAGGCGCTGATCGCGCTGGAGATCGAAGGCAGCATCGAGGTGCGCAGCGGCTCGGGGATTTTCGTCAAGCAGCGCGGCAAGCCGGCGGCCGCCGCGGCGACGGCCGATGCAACGAACGCCGCCGACGCGGCGAACCCGGCCGCCGCGCCGCGCATGCACGCGGTCTCGCCGTTCGACGTGATTCGCGCGCGTGCCTACCTGGAGCCCGAGATCGCGATCCAGGCCGTGCGCCACGCCTCCGACGCGCAGATCGAGACCGTGCTGGCGCGCCTGGAGAAGCTGCGCGCCGGCAAGGTCGGCGACCCGCAACTCAACGAATACGATCGACAGTTCCACCTGAGCCTGGCCGAGGCCTCGGGCAACAGCGCCTACGTGGTGCTGCTCGACCAGCTTTGGATCCATCGCACCACACCGCTCTACATGACGCTCGAACAGCACTTCTTCAGCACGCAGTGGTGGGCCGAGTCGATGGACGAGCACGAGGAGATCTACGCTGCGCTCAACGAACGCGACGTGCGCCGCATCAGCCTCGCGATGGGCCTGCACATGCAGCATGCCGAGCAGCGGCTGGCGGGGCAGTTCAAGTAAGCGGCGGCGGCGGCGTCTCGACGCGAACCGAGCGACACGAACAACAACGCCGACGGTGCAACACCGTCGGCGTTTTTGCTTGCCTTGCGCGATTGCTCAGTGCGAATGCCGCGGGTTGCCGCGCGTCTCCACCACCTTCAGGTACAGCGTGGCCGGCTCCAGGCAGCCGCCCGTCGACAACTGCCCCACCGTCTGCCGATAAAGCTCCTGCCACGGCGTCTGCGCCGGCGGGATCTTGAACTCGGCGGTCTCGCGACGACGCGCCAGCTCGCCATCGTCGACCAGCACATCCACCTTGCGCGCGTTCAGGTCGACGCGGATCCGGTCGCCCGTGCGCAGCAGCGCGAGCCCGCCGCCGACGGCCGCCTCGGGCGACATGTTGAGGATCGAGGGGCTGGCCGAGGTACCGCTCTGGCGGCCATCGCCCAGCGTCGGCAGCGAGGTGATGCCCTCGCGCACCAGCGAGACCGGCGGCGCCATGTTGACCACCTCGGCGCTGCCCGGGTAACCGACCGTGCCCGCGCCGCGGATCACAAGGATGCAGTGCTGGTCGATCTCCAGCGACGGATCGTTGATGCGCGCGTGGTAGTCCTCGGGGCCGTCGAACACGATCGCGCGCGCCTCGAAGGCGTTCTCCGAGCCCGGCTCGGCCAGGTAGGTCTGGCGGAAGGCCTCGCCCACCACCGACATCTTCATGATCGCGCTGTCGAAGAAGTTGCCCGACAGCACGATGAAGCCGGCGCCGTGCTTGAGCGGCGTCTCGGTGGTGCGGATCACGTCGCGGTCGTTGGTGGCCGAGCGATCGGCGATCTCGCCGATGGTGCCGCCCGACACGGTCAGGCAGTCGCGATGCACCAGGCCCGCCTTCGACAGCTCGTGGTACACGGCCGGCACGCCGCCGGCGCGGTGAAAGCTCTCGCCCAGGTATTCGCCGGCCGGCATGCAGTTGACGATCAGCGGCACCGATTCGCCGACGCGCTGCCAGTCGTCGAGCGACAGCTCCACGCCGACGTGCCGCGCGATCGCGATCAGGTGCGGCGGGCAGTTGCTCGAGGCGCCCAGCGCCGAGGCGATCACGATCGCGTTCTCGAAGGCCTGCTTGGTCATGATCTGCGAGGGACGCACGTCCTCGCGCACCAGGTCGCAGATGCGCTTGCCGGTGACATAGGCCATCTGGCCGCGCTCGCGATAGGCGGCGGGGATGCTCGCGCAACCCGGCAGGGACATGCCGAGCGCCTCGGCCAGGCTGTTCATCGACAGCGCGGTGCCCATCGTGTTGCAGTGGCCGATCGAGGGCGAGGACGCGGTGGTCAGCTCCATGAAGCCTTCGTAGTCGATCTCGCCGGTCGCCAGCAGGTTGCGCGCATGCCAGATCACCGTGCCGGAGCCGACGCGCTGGCCGTTGTGCCAGCCGTCCAGCATCGGGCCGCCCGACAGCACGATGGCCGGCAGGTCGACGGTGGCGGCCGCCATCAGGCAGGCCGGGGTGGTCTTGTCGCAGCCGGTGGTCAGCACCACGCCGTCGAGCGGGAAGCCGTGCAGCACCTCCACCAGGCCGAGATAGGCCAGGTTGCGGTCGAGCGCGGCGGTGGGCCGGCGGCTCTGCTCGGCCAGCGGGTGCACCGGGAATTCCATCGGGATGCCGCCCGCGTCGCGGATGCCGGCCTTGACGCGCTCGGCCAGCGCGATGTGGTGGCGGTTGCAGGGCGCGAGATCGCTGCCGGTCTGCGCGATGCCGATGATCGGCCGGCCCGACTGGATTTCCTCGCGCGTGAGCCCGTAGTTCATGAAGCGCTCGACGTACAGCGCGGTCATGTCCGCATGCGACGGATCGTCGAACCATTCCTGGCTGCGCAGGCGTCGCTTGGTCTGTTGTGTCATCTCGTTCTCCATGTCCTGATCGTTCCGACGCCGCGGCCCGCCCTCGAGGCGTGTGCCCGCGCTACCCGCGGCCGTCTCCTCTGATTTGATGTCCCGGCACGGCAGGCGAGGCGTGACGCCCTGCCCGCTTCCCGCGCCATCCCTTGCGCAGTCGATTGGTTACCGGTAACCCGAAACGGATGGTAGCACGCCTTGCGGCGTGGAGCGAGTGCTTCGGGAGGGGGAAAACGAGGGGGGGCGTGCCGCGGCGGGCAGACCGCCTTGCCGCATCAAGCGAAGCTCAATTCACCCGGGGCGCGCTTCACTTTCTTCGGCGCATGCTTGCGTGCCTGCCAGAGGTCATAGTCCATTTGCATGCCCAGCCAGAGATCGGCGCGGCCGCCACGATCGACGCCGAGCCACTGCTCTATGCGCAGGGCCATTTCGGGCGAGATCCCGGCTCGCTCGTTCAATATCCGGGACAACTGCACACGCGAGACGCCAAGCTGCTCGGCAGCCTCGGTGACGGTCAGGTTCAATGCCGGCAGGATGTCTTCACGAAGAATTTCGGCAGGGTGCGGGGGGTTGAACATCTTGGACATGTTTTCGTACCTTGAATGAACGTAAACGCGAAACGGCTACACGCTCAGTGATAGTCGCGATAGTCGACCAGGATGGCGTCGTCTCCGTCGAACATGAAGGTCAATCTCCAGTTGCCGTTCACCTCGACCGCCCACGTGCCCGCCTCGTCGCCCTTCAGCGGATGCAGGCGCCATCCCGGCTGCCCCATGTCGTTTGGATTTTTTGCGCGGTTCAGTGCCGTCAACTGCCGCCGCAACTTGCTTTTATGCGTGGCTTGAATGCCTGCCGTGGAACCTGTTTCAAAAAAGTGTTCGATGCCCTTATGACGAAAGCTCTTGATCATGACGATTGCACACAGTGAGTGAATCCTCGGCCTGGAATTCGTTTAACCCACCGCTCGGAAGTATATCGTGTAACGACACTAGTTACAAACTAACCTCCGGCGACTCCTTGTTTAGCAAGGTTTTTTTCTTATCTCGACAACAAACAACTGATCCGAAAACCGCGCTGCGCCCTCAAGCGCTTTCGCGCTGCACCACCGAGAACCGCAGCTTCACGTGCCGGTACCCGGCCGCCAGCGCCGTGCCGTGCGCCATCGCGTCGAACAGCACCTCGCCGGTGCGCTGGCCGATGCCGTAGGCATCGACGCTGACGGTGGTGATGGTCGGATGCGAGCATTCGGCCACCTCGAAATCGCCGAAGCCGGCCACCGCGATGTCCTCGGGCACGCGCAGGCCGCGCCGATGGCACTGCATGATCGCGCCGAAGGCCGACATGTCGCTGACCGACATCACCGCGTCGGTGTCGGGCCAGCGCTCCAGCAGCGCGTCGAGCGCGGGGCCGCCGTGGGTCATGTTGGCCGGCGTGTCGCCGATCCGCACCACGCGCGGCTCGCCCAGCCCCAGCGCGCGCACCGCCGCGCGATAGCCCTTGAGCCGCTCCATGCCGCGCCGGTCGTTGTCGTTGGCGCCGCACAGGAAACCGATCCGGCGATAACCGCGCCCATGCAGGTAGACCACCATCTCGCGCGCCGCGCGCTGGTTCGAGAAACCCACCGCCGCGTCGATCGGCGCGCCGGGCAGGTCCCACATCTCGACGATCGGCACGCCCGCGCGCTTGAGCAGGGCGGTGGCGGCCTCGGTGTGGAACGCGCCGGTCAGCGCGATGGCACGCGGCTGGTAGCGCAGGAAGGAACGGATCAGCCGCTCCTCGCGCGCGATGTCGTAGCCGGTATCGCCGATCAGCAGTTGCAGGCCCCGGGGCTCCAGCGCGTTCGACAGCCCGCGCACGGTATCGGAGAAGTTCGAGCTGGCCAGCGAGGGCACGATCACCGCGACGAAATCGGAACGCCCCGAGGAAAGCGCCCCCGCCGCCGCGTCGGCCACGTAGCCGAGCGTGTCGACCGCGCGCAGCACGCGCTCGCGGGTGGCGGCCGCCACCACGCGATGGTTGGCCAGCACGCGCGACACGGTCATCTTCGAGACGCCGGCCAGCCTGGCCACGTCGGCCATGCGCGGCGGCCCCTCGAGACGGGTCGGCGGGGGTTTCGGTGCGCGTCGGCTGGCATTGCCCATCGATAGGAGTCCGGTATGTCCTGTCCGCCTGGCGGGGCGGGTTGAAAAGTGGGCGACATCATACGGGACTCAAAAGCGCCGTGGGCTGATCCGGATCGAAATCGCGCGAGAAATGCCGGGTGATGAAAAGGCCTGGACATCGATCGCATTCCTTATGGATCGCGGCCCGCACTCGAAAACGCGACGCCGGCGCCGCGCAAACGAACCAATCGGGAGCAGTGGAGAGAATCGTTGAGGATTCCAGGATCAATCGAGGCAGCGCGATGCGCTTCGCGCATCAATCGCGATCATTGATCCATCGCGCGGCGCAGCCGGCCTCGCACCGGCCGAGCGGGCCCGCGTCGCGCGCCGACAACAGTGTCGGCGGAGCATGCCGCCCGGGCCGAACAGCCCGCGCGGCCATGAAAAAACCCGGCGGCGGCAAGGCGCCGGGCCGGGTTCCACATATCGCAGCGTGCCGCCGCGCTGGCGAGCTCGCTGGGCAGCGCGGCGACCAACGCCGCCCTGCCCGCCCATCCTCAATCCCAGTGACGGTAACCGCGATGATGGCGGCCATGGCCGTGACGGCCGCGGTGGTAATCGTCGTCGTAGGAGTTCGAGCGCGAGACGTTGCCGCCCAGCGCCGCGCCGGCACCGCCGCCCAGGGCCGCGCCGACCAGGCCGCCCGAGCGTCGCTCGGCGAAGCCCGCGTTGGTGCGGATCGTCAGGGTGCGGGGGAGCGAGGCCAGGTCGAGGTCGGCGCCGGCGGGGCGCAGCACGGCAAGGGCTTCGTGCAGGGGGGCGCGGGTGCGTGAGCGGATCGCCTCGGCATGCGGGGTGAGCAGCAGCTGGCGCCCGGCGCGCACCAGCAGCGGGTCGCCGGTGGCCTCGCGCAGCGGCGTCAGCGTGCGGCTCATCGCCGAGGCGCTCAGGCCGAGCCGTCGCGCGGCGCCGGCCACGCTG
>NZ_VWWC01000108.1:0-26119 GCF_011753175.1 Burkholderia sp. Cy-637
TCGCCAGCGCTCCCACATTAACGCCTTCTGGCTATCTGTATAGTAGATCCGCCGTCTCTGTTTCATGACAACACTCCTTGCCGCTTCGCAGCTCCAAGTATGTTGCATCGACGGGTTGAATCCGCAGCCGAACACGGCCGGCCGCCACTCAGCGACGCGCGACCGTCGCAGATCGACCCTGAGCGGTCAATCCATTCGACATAAGCCGGCCATTCGTCTTGCAACCTATCGTGATAGAGCCGTCCTGTAATTCCAGCCTCGCGCTTTTGTTAGCCATTGATCGTACGTCCTTTGGCGATCTACCAACTCCATGCTCAGTGCTGCCATGGCCATATACTCCAGCACACGCCAGTTCGCATCGTCTCCCTTCCTAAAAGAGGCTTCGATGGCGTCCAGTGCCAGTTCGAACTCGTTGTGGTTCAAGAATTCCTCAAATTCGGCGATCTCATTCGCACACACTCCCTCGGCAGTTTCGGAGAGGTGAGCTCGCGCCTCGCGAAGATACTCCGAGGTCTTGCTCCAACTCGAGTGGAAATCGCGATCAGCCGGCATACGAGTTCTCTTTAGGTCGGACGTGCTCAGTTGTCGGCAATTTGAACCCAAGTGTCGAATGGCCGATTGTGGCCGCAAGCTGCCAGCCACGTCACTGGCAGCTAGTCGAGCGGAAAATTTCGACCGACTCCGTTCACTCCGCCGGTAAGCCTGGACCGCCAAAGCAGCTTTTCCGATCACGTGAGCATGCTATCCACATCGGCGCCTGCACCGCTATCCCGGCGATACGACAGCAAATTCGCCTTATCTGGCAGCGCCTCACGCACAAACTACGCCAAGGCCTGCGCTCAGGTTTTTCCGGACCGACGCTTCTCGCTCCCCTTTCACGGACATGATGAATTACGACTTCAACGTAGCAAGTCGACGCTCGGTGATTCACTTAGGTAGCAGTCGCCGCGCTGCCGCAAATGGGACAAACAATGCGTTTAGCGTAGCTGACGAGTGTGAGGCCGCAGCAATTGCCCTCTTGGCTCGGTCCACGCTCCTCAGCCACCCATTCCCCAGCATGTTGGGGTCGTGCGAGCACCAAAAGCTCCCAAGGTGACGACACACCGGACACCTCATTAAATCGGTGAGCCTCCGCAAGCACGAACTTGGCGGACTGCCATTCCGGACGACTCACTGCAGCCTCGCGCCCCTCCAAGGCCATGGCGATCACTTCGACCAACTGCCACTCCGGCAGTGAGACCAATGCATCCACCAGTTCTCGATTTAGCGAAGTTCTAGTAATCAACGCACACTCACTGCAGGCTGGCCTGCTCGCGCATGCGACGGGCCTCGTCGCGCAGGAACTGCTGGTAATCGTCCAGATCGCCGTCGAAGGGCTCCACGCCCCCCTTGGTCACGAGCCAGAACTCGTCACACACCGCGCGCAGCAGCGACCGGTCGTGGCTGACCAGCATCACGGTACCCTCGAACTCATTGAGCGCCATGCCCAGTGCCTCGCGGGTGGCGAGGTCGAGATGGTTGGTCGGCTCGTCGAGCAGCAGCAGGTTGGGGCGCTGCCACACGATCATGCACAGCACGAGCCTCGCCTTTTCCCCGCCGCTCATCGTGCCGACCTGCTGATGGACCATGTCGCCGCTGAAATTGAAGCTGCCGAGGAACGTGCGCAGCGATTGTTCCGTGCCGCTCTGGCCGGGCGCGCGCATGTGCGCCGGCGTGTCCTTGGCCAGGCGGATCATGTGTTCGATCGGCGTATCGAGAGGACGCAGCACGTCGAGTTCCTGCTGGGCGAAGTAGCCGATGTTCAAACCCTTGCCTTCGCTGATCTCGCCCGCGATCGGGGCCAGCGCGTGGGCCACCGTTTTCACCAGCGTGGATTTGCCCTGCCCGTTGGCACCGAGGATGCCGATGCGCTGCCCGGCCAGCACGGAACGATTGATGCCTCGCACGATGACGGTCGGCGGCGTATCCGGCGCCGCGTCGTCCGGCGCGGGGTAACCGAAGCTCGCGTCCAGCATCGACAGCAGCGGGTTCGGCACGTTGAGCGGCTCCTTGAACTCGAAGCTGAACTCCGCGTCGGCCAGCACCGGCGCGATCTTCTCCATGCGTTCGAGCGCCTTGACCCGGCTCTGCGCCTGCTTCGCCTTCGAGGCTTTGGCCTTGAAGCGATCGATGAACTTCTGCAGGTGGGCGATCTTGTCCGCCTGCCTCGCCATCGCGGCCTGCTGCAGGACCAGCTGCTCGGCGCGCATGTCCTCGAACTTGCTGTAGTTGCCGCCGTAGCGCACCAGCTTCGCGTTGTCGACGTGCACGGTCACCTGCGTCACCGCGTCGAGGAATTCTCGATCGTGGCTGATCACCACCAGGGTTCCCTGGTAGCGCTTGAGCCACGCTTCCAGCCAGACCAGGGCGTCGAGATCCAGGTGATTGGTCGGTTCGTCGAGCAGCAGCAGATCCGACGGGCACATCAGGGCGCGCGCCAATTGGAGCCGCATGCGCCAGCCGCCGGAGAAACTGTTGACCGGCTGGTCGAGCTGCGCCTCGCTGAAGCCAAGACCGAGAATCAGCGCCTGCGCCCGCGAGGGAGCGTCATGCGCACCGGCATCGTGCAGGGCCATGTAAGCCTCCGCCATGCGCATGCCGTCGTCGCTGGCCTCCGCGGCGGCCACCTCGGCCTGCGCGGCCAGCAGCACGGTGTCGCCCTCGATCACGAAGTCGGTCGCGCTCTGCTCGGTCTCGGGCATATCCTGCGCGACCTGGCCCATCTTCCACGCGGCGGGAATCGAAAACTCGCCGCCGTCTTCATGCAGCGTGCCGTTGAGAAGGCCGAAGAAAGACGACTTGCCGGCGCCATTGCGGCCGACCAGGCCAATTTTTTCCCCCGGCGTGAAGACGACGGATGCGCGGTCGAGCACGACATTGACGCCGCGGCGCAGGGTGACATTACGGATGGAGATCATGAGGAGCGACTTCGGAGAGGACAGGCATCATAGCCGACCGGCGGGCAAGCCTGCCCGATGCGGAGCCGCAGTCGACCCGTGGCAGCCCGGTTTATTTCTGCTAATATGCGAAACAGCTACATTTCATATAAATAGGGCAACATGGGAATCATCAAAATCTCCGAGTCGATGCACGACTCCCTGCGCCGCACCAGCGGCGCGCTGAGCCGCTCGATCAATGCTCAGGCCGAGCACTGGCTGCGCGTGGGCATGCTGGCCGAACTGAATCCGACGCTGAGCTACGGCGAGATCTGCCAGATGCTGCTGCGCGCGGAGGTCCAGCAGGCGCCCGACGAAACTTCACTGCCGCAGGTGGCGTGATGGCGCGCGCTCCGAAAATCACGCTCCGCTCGAAGGCGGAAATCGCGCAATCGCGCGTGGCGGGCAAGCTCGCGGCCGAGGTGCTGCAGATGATCGGCGAGCACGTGAAGCCCGGCGTCACCACCGACGAACTCGATACGCTGTGCCGCGAGTACATCGTCAACGTGCAGAAGGCGACGCCCGCCAACATCGGCTATCACGGCTTCCCGAAGACGATCTGCGCCTCGGTCAACCATGTGGTCTGCCACGGCATCCCCTCGGCGCACGTGCTCGAGGACGGCGACATCATCAATATCGACGTCGCGGTGATCAAGGACGGCTGGTTCGGCGACACGAGCCGCATGTACTACGTCGGCGAACCCGCGCCCGCCGCCCGGCACCTGGTGGACACCACCTACGAGGCGATGCGCGCCGGGATCCTCGCCGTCAGGCCGGGCGCGACGCTCGGCGATGTCGGCCATGCCATCCAGAGCGTGGCGCACGCGGCCGGCTACAGCGTGGTGCGCGAGTATTGCGGGCACGGCATCGGCACCGTCTATCACGACGAGCCGCAGGTGCTCCATTACGGCCGGCCCGGCATCGGGCTCAAGCTGGTGCCGGGCATGATCTTCACCATCGAGCCGATGCTCAATGCCGGCAAGGCGGAAACCAAGCAGCTCTCGGACGGCTGGACCGTCGTGACGCGCGACCGCTCGCTGTCGGCGCAATGGGAGCACATGGTGGTCGTGACCGAGCACGGTTTCGAGGTGCTGACGCCCTGGCCGGAAGGCACCGGCAGCTACGCGTCGATCGGCGCGGCGCAGGGTTCGGAATCGGCTTCGGCGGCCTGATTCGGGCGGCGGCTGCCGCGTCGAGCATCAGCGGCAAGGCAAGGCCGCCGCGCGCCTATCATGGCGCGCGGCGGCCTCAACGTTTCAGGCGGCCGGATCCGGCTCGCCGAGCCAGCGGTACATCACGAGGCAGTCGACCAGGCCGAGCCTGGCATGGCGATAGGCGCGCGGCAGCGTGCCCACCACCTCGAATCCCATCTTCTTCCACAGCGCGACGGCAACCTCGTTGGTCGCGACCACCGAATTGAACTGCATCGCCAGGAAGCCTGCCTCGCGCGCCACCTGCAGCGAGTGCTCGCACATGCGCTGCGCGACGCCCTTGCCGCGCGCGGCGGGCGACACCATGTAGCCGCAATTGCAGACGTGATTGCCCGGGCCGGCGGCGTTCGGCTTCAGGTAGTAGGAGCCGAGCAGCTCGCCGTCCTGCTCGGCGACGAAGGTGTGGAGCGGCAGGTCGATCCAGAGCGCGCGCGCTGCCTCCTTCGTGATGGCCGGGTCGTAGGCGTAGGTTTCCTGCGCGGCGGCGATGGCCTGGAAGGTCGGCCAGAAGCGGTCGAAATCGTCGGGGGTGAGGGGGCGGAGGGTGATCATCGGCGGCTCGGTAACGGGCAGGCGAATGATTCTAGCTTGATGCCGGAGCGAGATTGCCCTTGCGGCACGAGATCGCCGCTGAAGCCATCGATCCAGCGGCCTGCAAGGCTGGAATCATGACATTCGGTCCGCTTTCGATGAAACACGATGCGCCCCCGCGCCCTACTTCAACCCGCCTCGCCCTCGTCCTTCGCCGTCTCCCTGAGCAGCGACACCGCCACCAGCGACAGCAGCACGCAAACCGCCACGTACCAGGCCGGCGCGAGGCGGTTGCCGGTCACGCGCACCAGCCAGGTGGCGACCAACTGCGCCGTGCCGCCGAAGATCGTGACCGCCAGCGCATAGGCGATCGAGATGCCCGTCGCGCGGATCCGACGCGGGAACGATTCGCACATCAGCGCGAACTCCGAGGCCGAGCCCATCGAGAAGAACAGCAGCATCAGCGAGGTCAGCGGCATCACCACCGACAGCGTCGGATAGCGGTTCATCAGCATGAAGGCCGGAAACAGCAGCAACACCAGCGTGCCGCGCCCGACGAAGATCGGCAGCTTGCGGCTGCCCACCTTGTCGGAAAGCCAGCCGAACACCGGGCACATCACCAGGATCACGCAACTCGACGCCACCCCGACGAACATCGACAGCTTCATCGGGAGGCCCAGCGTGTGGATCGCGTAGGTCGGCATGTAGAAGGTCAGGATGTAGGTGGAGACCGTGCCGCCCATCACCGTCAGCGTGATCAGCAGCACCGTGCGCGCGTGCTGCGTGAACAGCTCGCGCAACACGCCGCCGTCGATCGCGTGCGAGGCCGCGCCGGGCTCCTCGGCGAGCCGGCGGCGCAGCAGCATGCCGACCGGCGCGATCGACAGGCCGACCACGAAGGGAATGCGCCAGCCCCAGCTTTCCAGCGCATCCTTGGTCAGCACGTTGGACAGCAGCGCCGCGAGGCCCGAGCCCATCAGGGCCGCGCCGCCTTGCGTGGCGAGCTGCCAACTGGCGCGGAAACCGCGCTTCGCCCGATCGCCCTGTTCCAGCAGGGTGGAGGTGGCCGCGCCGAATTCGCCGCCTTGCGAAAAGCCCTGCAGCAACCGCGCGAACACGATGATGAGCGGCGCGAACACGCCGATCTGCGCGTAGGTGGGCGCGATCGCGATCAAGCCCGTGCCGATCGCCATCAGCATGATGGTGAGGTTCAGCGCCGCCTTGCGGCCGCGCCGGTCGGCATGGACGCCGAGCAGCACGCTGCCGAGCGGCCGCGTGAAGAAGCCGGCCGCGAAGGTCGCCACCGATAGCAGCAGCGAGGTGGTGGCGTCGCCGGCCGGGAAATACAGCTTGCCGATCAGGACCGCGAAGAATCCATACACGGTGAAATCGAAGAATTCGAGCCAGTTGCCGATCACGGCCGCCACCACGGCGCCGCGCGCGGACAGCCGGGCAGGCGCGGCGGCGCCCGGTGTTTCGTCGATGCGAAGCGTCAGTTGCTCGTCGTGCATGCGGCTTCTCCCTTGCCTGATGGTTGGAAACGGGCTCGATGGATCGCGCGGGGCGATGCGTCGCCGCGCTCGTGGCGACGCAGGATGCCGGCGCGATCTCAGCGCGACAGGTAACGCTCGACGAGCCGCGTCCAGAAGGCCGCGCCGATCGGCAGGTTGTGATCGTTGAAGTCGTAATGCGGGTTGTGGACCATGCAGCCGTCCTCGCCCACGCCGTTGCCGAGCCGCACGAAGGAACCGGGGCGCTGCTGCAGCATGTAGGCGAAATCCTCGCTGCCCATCAGCGGATCGGTCTGCTCGACGACGTTGGCCTCGCCCACCAGTTCCTTGGCGACCTGCGCCGCGAAATCGGTTTCCTCGTCCGAGTTGACCACCACGGGGTAGCCGTCGACATAGTCGACGGTGGCCTTGGCGCCATAGCTGGCCGCCTGCGCCTCGGCGATCTCGGTGATCCGGCGTTTCAGTTGCGCGCGCACCTTTTCGCTGAACGAACGCACGCTCAGCTCGAGCCGTGCGCGCTGCGGGATCACGTTGTTGACGGTGCCCGCGTGCATGGTGCCGATGGTGACCACCGCCGCCTGCGAGGGATCGAGGTTGCGCGAGACGATGGTCTGCAGGGCCATCACGATGCTGGCCGTGACCACCACCGTGTCGACCGCCAGGTGCGGGCGCGCCGCGTGGCCGCCCACGCCCTCGATCTCGATCACGGCGCGATCGCCCGCCGCCATGAACGGCCCGCGCCGCATCAGGAACTTGCCCGGCTCCGCGCCGGGATGGTTGTGCATGCCGAACACGGCATCGCAGGGGAAACGTTCGAACAGGCCGTCGGCGATCATGCGCTGGGCGCCGCTGTCCACGCCCTTTTCCTCGGCCGGCTGGAAGTACAGGTGCACCGTGCCCGAGAAGTTGCGGGTGCGCGCCAGATGGCGGGCGGCGCCGAGCAGCATGGTGGTATGGCCGTCGTGGCCGCAGGCGTGCATCTTGCCGTGCGTCTCGCTCGCGTAGGGCAGGCCGGTGGCTTCCAGGATCGGCAACGCGTCCATGTCGGCGCGAATGCCGATCCGGCGCCGGCCCTCGCCCACCGTCAGCGTGCCGACCACGCCCGTCTCGCCCACCCCGCGCGTGACCTGCCAGCCCCAGCTTTCGAGCTTGTCGGCGACCAGCGCCGCCGTCGCCACCTCCTCGAAGGCCAGTTCGGGATGGCGGTGGATGTGGTGGCGGATGTCGAGCAGGTCGGGAACGTCGTCGGCGAGATCGGGGATTTCGGTGTAGCGGGCGGCGGTGGCGTTGGCGGTCATCAGGGGCTCCGGGGCGCGGTGCGCCGGGTGGGGGTCGATGGGGCGGACTATAGCCAGCCAAATCCCGCTGTAGAAGATGCGGGATTTTTCACCGTGATTAGTAAAAGTTATCGCTCCTTCCAGCGAATCACGATGGCCTTCATTCCCCCTTGACCTTCCCACCATGGCAAGCTTGACGATATCCCCCGTGACGAGCCCCGCGGGCACACAACCTGCGCGCCGGCCTCGCACACTTCGCCATCCCCAGTCAAAGTGAGAAGCCAGATGACATTCCGACATGCACTCCGCTCCATCCTGCCGCTCGCGGCAGCCGTCTCCCTGCTGGGCGCGCCGGCTTTCGCCAGCGCGCAACAAGGCGCCGCTGCCGCCATGCAAGGCATGCAGGGCATGAAGATGTCCGCGCCGAACGACGGCGCGGCCGGCTCCACCGCCGCCTTCCAGGGCGCCGACCAGAAGATGATGCAGGGCATGAGCGCGCCGCCCTACACGGGCGACGCCGACAAGGATTTCGTCGCCCACATGATTCCGCATCACCAGGGCGCGATCGACATGGCCGAGGTGGAACTGCGCTACGGCAAGGATCCCGCGATGAAGAAGCTCGCGGCCGAGATCGTCGCCGCCCAGCGCACCGAGATCCGCACCATGAAGCAGTGGCAGCAGGCGCATTGAGCGCCCTCGCGCCATGCCACAAAGGCATGGCGCGAATCGTTTTTCTGTATTGGCGCGCATGCGCCGCCTCTGGGATGCTTGAGCCATACGAAACGGCGCCCGCCAGCAGTGACACACGCGGCGGGCGCCGGCCCCAAGCCCACCCAAGGAACGCACCATGCCCAACCTCCCCGTCAAACGCGTCGCCGTGACCGGCGCGGCCGGCCAGATCGCCTATTCGCTGCTGTTTCGCATCGCCAACGGCGACCTGCTCGGCAAGCAGCAGCCCGTGATCCTCCAGTTGCTGGAACTGCCCCAGGCGATGCCCGCCCTGCGCGGCGTGGTGATGGAGCTGGAGGATTGCGCCTTCCCGCTGCTGGCCGGCATCGAGATCAGCGACGATCCGCGCCAGGCCTTCCGCGATGCCGACTACGCGCTGCTGGTCGGCTCGCGCCCGCGCGGCAAGGGCATGGAGCGGCGCGATCTGCTGGCCGCCAACGCCGCGATCTTCCGCACCCAGGGCGAGGCGCTCAACGAGGTCGCGCAGCGCTCGGTCAAGGCGCTGGTGGTGGGCAATCCCGCCAACACCAACGCCTGGGTCGCGCGCCGCTTCGCCCCGGACCTGCCGCCCGACGCCATCACCGCGATGATCCGGCTCGACCACAATCGCGCCGCCTCGCAGCTCGCGGCGCGCTTCGGCGTCGAGGTCGGCGCGATCACGCAACTGGCCGTCTGGGGCAATCACTCGCCCACCATGTATGCCGATTACCGGCACGCGCTCGCCGACGGCCAGCCGTTGCCGGCCAGGATCGACGACGAAGCCTGGAACCGCGAGGTCTTCATCCCCGAGGTGGCGCGCCGAGGCACCGCCATCATCGAGGCGCGCGGCGCCTCGTCGGCCGCCTCGGCCGCGAACGCGGCGATCGACCAGATGCGCGACTGGGTGCTGGGCAGCGACGGCCGCTGGGTCTCGATGAGCATCGTCTCGAGCGGCGAATACGGCATCCCGGCCGGGCTCGTCTACGGCATGCCGGTAACCTGCGAGGCGGACGGCTACCGCGTGGTGAACGGCATCGAGATCGACGCCTTCGCGCGCGAGCGCATCGACGCCTCGGCCCGCGAGCTGATGGACGAAATGACGGCGGTGCGCGAGATCCTCGGCCCCGGCGCCTGATTCGGGCGGCCTGGCGGGAGCGAAGTGATTCAGGCGTAAACGCCACCAATGTTGGCGTTTATGACCGTACCCTCGACGCCGCCGCCTCCCTACACTGGACTCCGTCGCAAGTCGCGATTTCCTCAACCCGTCCTACGGAGTCCTGCATGAAAGTTCTCGCCATCGCCACCATCGTCAAGCCGGTCACGCCGGAACAGCGCGCCGACATCATGCCGCGCGAAGTCCCCGCCACGCTGAAGCTCTATCTCGACGGCAAGATCGACCAGTTCTGGTATCGCCAGGACAAGCCGGGCGTGGTGTTCCTGATGGACGCCGATTCGGTCGACAGCGCGCGCGCCGCCACCAACACGCTGCCGCTGGTGGCCGACGGCTTCGCCGAATACGAGTTCATCCCGCTTGGCCCGCTGGCGCCGCTCGGCTCGCTGATCCAGGGCAAGTAAGCCGCTTCTCGCACCCTCTTCGCGCCCTCCTCGCGAGGGCGCGACCCGACGCGAAAACGAAGGCGGGGCCGACATCGATCGGCCCCGCCTTCGTTGTTCATCTACAGCGATGCCGCGACATTCAATCCTTGCCGACGATCGCCTGGACCAGGCCGGCCCGTCCTTCGCGCAGGTTGCGCGCGAGGTTGCCGCTCATCTCGCGGAACCCCGGCCCCATCACCACGTGCATGCCCATCGCGGGCGGCTTGCCAAGCGCCGCCAGCTTGCGCGCGCGCTCGTCGAACCAGGCAACCCCGGCCTCGGTCGAATCGACCCACGACAGCACCGAGAAACCCTGCGCCTCGAGCAGCTCGCGCATTCGCGCGGCCGTGACCAGACAGCTCGCGGCCGGCGTCGACGCCCAGGGCACCGGGAAGTGCAGCGGCTCGACATCGCCCGCCACCACGTCGAAGATCGCCAGCCGCCCGCCCGGGCGCAGCACGCGCCAGGCCTCGCGATACAGGCGGTCGCGATCGGCGATGTTCATCGCGACGTGCTGGGTCCAGGCCAGGTCGAACGAGTCGTCCTCGAACGGCAGCGCCAGCGCGTCGGCCTGGCGATAATGCACGCGATCGTCGAGCCCGGTGCGTTGCGCGAGAAAGCGCGCGGCCTCGACGAAGGACGGCGTCAGGTCGATGCCTTCCACGCGGCAGCCAAAGTTCGAGGCCAGGTAGCGCGACGGGCCGCCGAGCCCCGAGCCGATGTCGATCACGCGCGTCGCCGCGTCGATCTCGAGCAGCGCGGCGAGCTCCACCGTCGCCTCGAGGCCGCGCGAATGGAACTGGTCCAGTTGCGCGAGATCGGCCGCGCGCGGCTGCCTTGCCTCGAAACCCTCGGCCGCGAGCGCGGCGCGCAGGCGCTCGACGAGGCTGTCGAGGTCCTTGTCATAGTGTTGGGAAATGCTGGTCTTGTCCGTCATGATTGGCTCCGTTTACACGGCCGGCGACGATGCTCGGCTTGCGCCCCGCGCCGTCGCCGGCCGATTCGATCGAACCCGGCGCGGCCTGCCGCGCGACGGGTCCCGACACTGCATCCTGCAATCGATGCGGCTTCGACGGCGCCATGCCTCCACGCGCCGTCGAACCGCGTCCGCCGCCTGCACTCAAGCCTGCCCGGCCCGACTGGCCGCCACCACCGGCAGCTCGCCGCCGGCACGTCCCGCGCGAGCGACGGCCGCGATCCGGCGATCGGCCATCGCCGACACGATCATCGCGGCCCCCACCAGCGCGGCACCCACGAAGCCGAGCGCATGGCTGCCCACCAGGTGAATCCCCGCCGCGCCGATCGCGCCGGCCGCCGTCGCGCCGAGGAAGGTGGCCGAGTTGTTCAGTCCCATCAGGATCGGCGCGAGCGCGGGTTCGACGCCGACGATGCGGTGCTGCATCGGCACCAGCACACCCCATCCGCAGGCGCCCCACACGACGATGGCGGGAATCGTGGTCCACAGGCTGGCGCCGCTCCAGCGCACCAGCAGGAAGTCGACGAACACGAAGGCCAGCATCGCCGCCAGCACGCGGCGCGTGCCGATGCGATCGATCAGCCGCCCGACCGCGAGGTTCGACACCGTGCCCGCCGCGCCCCAGAGCACCAGCAGGCCGCCGATCAGCGCGCTGTCGGCGCCGATTGCGCGATCGAACACCACGGCGAGATAGGTATAGACGGCCAGCACGCCGCTGAAGAACAGCACGGTGCTCGCCATCGTCAGGCCGACGCGGGCATCGCCGAGCGGCGCGAGGCGCTTGCGCAGCGAGATCGGCGGCGCCAGCGGAATCCCGGCGAGGAAGGCCAGCACGCCCAGGCCCGACAGCGCGGCGAGCGCGGCCACGAACACCATGGTCCAGTGCCAGCTCACGAAGCTGCCGATCAGGGTGCCGATCGGCGCGCCGATCGCGGTGGACACCGTCATGCCGGTCAGCACCACGGCCAGCGCCATGCCGCGCCGCTCGGGCGGCACGATCGCGGCGGCCGAGCCGGTGGCGGTGGGCGAGAAGATCGAGGCGCCGAGGCCGGCCAGCGCGCGCGTGGCCAGCGCGAAGCCGAAGCTCGGCGCGAGCGCGGTGCCGAGGTTGGCGATCACGAAGATCGCCAGCCCGACCAGGATCAGCCGCTTGCGCGCCACGCCCGCGGCGAGCGTCGCGATCACCGGCGCGAGCAGCGCGTAGCTCAGCGAATAGACGGTGGTCATCTGCCCGGCCGCGCCGATGCCGATGCCGAACTCATGCGCGATCTGCGGCAGCACGCCGGCCACCACGAAACTGTCGGTGCCGAGCGCGAACATGCCGAGCGCCAGCGCCAATAGACGTCGGTCCATGAAAACTCCTGTGAATACGGAAGAATGGAACCGAGTGTAGCGACGCCACCACCCAACTGATACAGTCACAAACGCCAACTTTGGAGTCGATTACGCCATGCGCATCGCCATCATCGCCCTCGACGGAATGTTCGACACGGGCCTGTCCGTCACGCTCGATGCCTTCTCGGCGGCCAACGGCCTGTCGGCGCGGCTGCTCGGCGGCACGCCGCGTTTCGAGGTGTCGCTGGTCGGCATGCGCCGCCGCGTGCGCTCGAAGCACGGCCTGCTGGTGCCCGTGCAGCCGGCCTCGGCGGCGCCCAAGCCGGATTGGGCGATCGTGCCGGCGCCGGCCATGGCGCTGCCCGAGGACCTGATACGCCTGCTCGGGCGGCCCGACATGGTCGACGCGATGGCGCAGCTGCGGGCATGGAACGACAAGGGCACGCGCGTGGCCGCGTCGTGCATCGGCACCTTCGTGCTGGCCGAGGCGGGTTTTCTCGACGGCCGCGAGGCGACCACCAGCTGGTCGCTCGCGCCGCTGTTCCGGCAGCGCTATCCCGAGGTGAAGCTCGACGAATCGCGCATGCTGGTGCCCAACGAGATCGGCGTGACGGCAGGCGCCGCGCTCGGGCATCTCGATCTCGCGCTGTGGTTGATCCGCTCGGCGAGCCCCGAGCTGGCGACGCTGGTATCGCGCTACCTGCTGGCGGACATCCGCTCCTCGCAGGCGGCCTACATCATCCCGAACCACCTGGCGCAGGCCGATCCGCTGATCCAGCGTTTCGAGCAGTGGTCGCGCGCGAACCTGAAGGCGGGGTTCTCGCTGCAGGGCGCGGCCAAGGCGCTGGCCACCAGCACCCGCTCGCTGCAACGGCGCTGCCAGGAAGTGCTGGGGAAATCGCCGCTCGCCTATTTCCAGGACCTGCGCGTCGAGCACGCGCAATCGCTGATCCGCGGCGGCAGCCTCGACCTGGAAGCGATCGCGGCCGAGGTCGGCTACGGCGACGGCGCGACCTTGCGCACGCTGCTGCGCCAGCGCCTCGGGCGAGGCGTGCGCGAGCTGCGTGCCGACCTGCTGTGAATTTCTAGGAAAGCTTGCGGGCGCAACGATCTCGGCCTCGCGCCGCGCATCGCCGCCGCCCCCGCTGCCCTCGCTGCATCACGACGGCTCGCGCCGCGTCGCGCCGCCGCCCGCGCCCGGGCCGCCCGGCAAGGCGCCGAACATGTGCTGGTTGCACTTCGCCTCGCGCCACGCGGCCGACAGGCGATGCCCCGCCAGGATCCGCCGCGCCACCGGCAGGATCTGCTCCCCCGCCAACATCCCCAGCAGCCCCAGCAGCGCGATCACGGGCGGCGCCGGCGAAGCCACGCCGATCGCGCCATACACCACGCCGGCCAGCAGGCCGGCAAGCAGGGACAACACATAAGCCTTCATCGGGCCGCTCCTTTTTCACGAGATGCCGGCGCTCGCCGTCGCACGGCCGGACGTCCGCAAGACTAGCCGGTTCGCATCAAGAAAAAAAGCGGGGAGCGGCACTTTCGAGGGGCGGTTTTTGGAATCGAAGCCATTCCGTTTTTTGGATTTCTTGGCGCCGCGATTGCGTGTCAAATGATTGCCGCCGGATCGTGCCCCGTTCCGGCGCCCTGCCACGTGCACGGTTTCCCCGGTCGCGCCATCCGGCTGCGCCGCTCTCCTCTCCCAATCGAAGGACGCCACGTCATGAGCGATTCGAAGCTTGAAGTTCTCACGCCGCAAAACAGCCAACTGATCATCATCGACCAGCAGCCGCAAATGGCCTTCGGCGTCCAGTCGATCGACCGCCAGACGCTGAAGAACAACGTTGTCGCGCTGGCCAAGGCCGCCAAGGTCTTCAAGGTGCCCACCACCATCACCACCGTCGAGAGCGAAAGCTTCTCCGGCTACACCTATCCCGAGCTGCTCGACGTGTTCCCGGGCCAGAAGGTGCTCGAACGCACCTCGATGAACTCCTGGGACGACCAGAAGGTGCGCGACGCGCTGGCCGCGAACGGCCGCAAGAAGGTGGTCGTGTCGGGGCTGTGGACCGAGGTCTGCAACACCACCTTCGCGCTGTGCGCGATGCTCGAAGGCGACTACGAGATCTACATGGTGGCGGACGCATCGGGCGGCACCTCGCAGGACGCGCACGACTACGCGATGCAGCGGATGATCCAGGCCGGCGTGATCCCCGTCACCTGGCAGCAGGTGATGCTCGAATGGCAACGCGACTGGGCGCGCCGCGACAGCTACGACGCCGTGATGGCGATCGCCAAGGAGCACTCGGGCGCCTACGGCCTCGGCGTCGACTACGCGTACACGATGGTGCACAAGGCCGCGCAGCGCACGGCCGGACAGCACGAGATCCTCGCGGCGGTGCCGGCGAAATAAGCCCCGGGGCCGGTCGGGCAGGCCGCGCGCGACTCGCACGCGGCCTGCCCGCATCGGCTCATTGCTCGGACAGCGCCCACGGCGCATGCGCCAGGTGTTCGACGAGGAAATCGAGCAGCACCGTGACGCGCGCGGCACGCAGCATGCCGGGCGGCGTCACCAGGTTGACGTTGATGTCGGCGATGCGCCAGTCGCACATGACGCGCTCCAGCGCGCCGCTCTTCAGCGCATCCCAGACCAGGAACTCCGGCTGCAGGGCGAGGCCCTGCCCGGCCAGCAGCGCGGGCAGGATCACGTCGGCGTTGTTGGTGCGCATGCGGCCGCGCACCGGCACGGCGAACTCCTGGTCGGAATCGACATGCCGGAAGCGCCAGTAATCGGGCGAGGGCAGGTTGGTGTAGATCATGCTGACGTGCCGATCGAGATCGCGCGGATGCTCGGGGCGGCCATGCCGCTCCAGGTACTCGGGCGAGGCGACCAGCGGGCGATGCACCGCGCAGAGGCGTCGCGCGCGCAGCGAGGAATCGCTGAGATCGGCGATGCGGATCGCGACGTCGCAGCCGCTGGAGACGATGTCGATGATCTGGTCGGTCAGCACGAGGTCGACGTCGACGCCGGGATAGCGCTCGAGAAAGGCCGGCAGCAGCGGCGAGAGATGGCGCAGCCCGAACGACATCGGCGCGTTCAGGCGCACCGTGCCGTGAGGCTCGAGCGCCTGCGCCGAGGCTTCGTTCTCGATCATCTCGGCATCGGCGAGCAACTGGACCGCGCGATCGCGCAGCAGCTCGCCGGTGGGCGTGAGCGAGAGCTTGCGCGAGGTGCGGTACAGCAGCATGGTGCCGAGGCGCTGCTCGAGGCGCGCGATCGCCTTCGAGACGGTCGGTTGCGAGATGCCCAGCAGGTTGGCGGTCTTCGCGAACGAACCGGTCTCGACGACACGCGCGAAGATGGCCCAGGCTTCGAGATCAGGAAGAGCTTGCATGTGCGGGTGGGGAGTGAAGGTCCCGCGCGCCTGGTTCGACGCTAAGGACAGTTAAACGATGTGGTACCCGTCGATCGCGTGATCGGCGACGCGGATCCGGACACGACGCTCCGGATTCTAATTCGATCGAGAGGCTGAGCGCATGAAATCTTATTGGGTATCGCTCGCGGCGGGCGCATTGATCGGCGTGATCTACAGCGCGATCCGCGTGCGCTCGCCGGCGCCGCCGCTGATCGCCCTGGTCGGCCTGCTCGGCATGCTGATCGGCGCGCAGGCCGTGCCCTCGCTGCGGCTGTGGCTCGGCTTCTAGCCCACCTTCCAATTCAAACCCGAAAGGAAACGCTCGTGAATGCAAGCGACAAGCAACCCGACCTGATCCTGCACAACGGCAAGATCACCACGCTGGATCGCGCCAGGCCCGTCGTCAGCGCGGTGGCGATCGCCGACGGCAGCTTCATCGCGGTCGGCGACGATGCCGAGGTCATGCCGCTGGCCGGCGACGCCACGCGCGTGATCGACCTGCAGGGCCGCCCGGTGCTGCCGGGCCTGATCGACAACCACCTGCACCTGATCCGCGGCGGCCTCAACTACAACATGGAGCTGCGCTGGGACGGCGTGCCCTCGCTGGCGCTCGCCATGGAGATGCTCAAGCAGCAGGTGGCGGTCACGCCCGCGCCGCAATGGGTGCGCGTGGTGGGCGGCTTCACCGAGCACCAGTTCGTCGAGAAGCGCCTGCCGACCATCGAGGAACTGAACGCGGCGGCGCCCGACACGCCGGTGTTCATCCTCCACCTCTACGATCGCGCGCTGCTGAACGCGGCCGCGCTGCGCGTGGTCGGCTATACCAGGGACACGCCCGAGCCGCCGGGCGGCACCATCCTGCGCGACGCGGCCGGCAACCCCACCGGCCTGCTGCTGGCCAACCCCAACGCGACCATCCTCTACGCGACGCTGGCCAAGGGCCCCAAGCTGCCCGAGGAATACCAGGCCAACTCGACGCGCCACTTCATGCGCGAGCTGAACCGCCTGGGCGTGACGGGCGCGATCGACGCCGGCGGCGGCTCGCAGAACTACCCCGACGACTACGAGGTGATCCGCAAGCTGCACGACGCCGGCCAGATGACGGTGCGCATCGCCTACAACCTGTTCACGCAGAAGCCCAAGGCCGAGAAGGAGGACTTCGTGAACTGGACCCAGTCCGTCACCTATCACGACGGCAGCGACTACTTCCGCCACAACGGCGCGGGCGAGATGCTGGTGTTCTCGGCGGCCGACTTCGAGGACTTCCGCGTGGCGCGCCCCGAGCTGCCGCCCGAGATGGAGGGCGAACTGGAAGGCGTGGTGCGCGTGCTGGCGCAGAACCGCTGGCCGTGGCGCCTGCATGCCACCTACGACGAAACCATCAGCCGCGCGCTCGACGTGTTCGAGAAGGTCGACCGCGATATTCCGCTGGACGGCATCCACTGGTTCTTCGATCACGCCGAAACCATCTCGGAGCGCTCGATGGACCGCATCGCCGCGCTCGGCGGCGGGGTGGCCGTGCAGCACCGGATGGCCTACCAGGGCGAATACTTCGTCGAGCGCTATGGCGCCCAGGCCGCCGAGGCCACGCCGCCGGTGGCGAAGATGCTGGAGAAGGGCCTCAAGGTTTCGGCCGGCACCGATGCCACGCGCGTGGCCTCCTACAACCCGTGGATCTCGCTGGCCTGGCTGGTGACCGGCAAGACGGTGGGCGGCATGCGCCTCTACCCGCGGCACAGCCTGCTCGATCGCGAGACCGCGCTGCGCATGTGGACCGAGTACGTGACCTGGTTCTCGAACGAGGAAGGGCGCAAGGGGCGCATCGCGGTAGGCCAGCTCGCCGACCTGATGGTGCCCGACCGCGACTTCTTCGGCTGCGCCGAGGACGACATCGCCGGCACCACCGCGCTGCTGACCGTGGTGGGCGGGCGCATCGTCTGGGGCGCCGGGCCGTTCTCGCAACACGACGCGCCGATCCCGCCCGCCATGCCCGACTGGTCGCCCGCGCGCAGCTACGGCGGTTACGGCGGCTGGGGCGCGACGCAGCGCGAAGGCGCGCCGCTGCAACGCGCCGCGGCCGCCGCGCTGTGCGCCTGCGACAGCGCCTGCACGCTGCACGGCCACGCGCATGCCAGCGCCTGGAACAAGTCGCTGCCGACCTCGGACGCCAAGGGCTTCTGGGGCGCCTTCGGCTGCTCCTGCTGGGCGATCTGAGATGGCCGCCCCGCTGCTCGCCGGCAATCCGGCATGGGTGCGCGCCCTGCTCGCGCCGGCCTGGGTCGCGCCGCTGCTGCGGCTCGCGCTGGTCTCCGCCTACCTGGTCGGCGGCGTCGACAAGCTGCTGCACTTCGATGCCGCCATCGCCGAGCAGGCGCATTTCGGCCTGCATCCGCCGGCCCTGTGGGCCGCGCTCGCGATCGTGGTGGAGATCGGCGGCTCGCTGTGCGTGGTCGCGCGGCGCCTGACCTGGCTCGGCGCCGGCGGCCTGGCGGCGCTGACCCTGGTCGCGATGCTGGTGGCCAACGATTTCTGGAACCTCGCCGGCGCCGCGCGCTTCATGGCGCTCAACAGCTTCTTCGAGCACCTGGGCCTGATCGCGGCACTGGCGCTCGTCACCCTGCTCAGCGATAGTCGCGATACGGCCGGCCACGGCCGCGCCTGATTCGCCGCTCACCATCCATCGACATCCCGCAGCACTGCGAAATAAACCAAACGACAAGGAACATCGTTCATGAACCCGATTCGCTCCACCCTGCTGGCCCTGATGATCGCGGCCGGCACCGCTGGCGCCTTCACCGCGCCGGCCGCCTTCGCCAAGGCCTCGTTCGCGAAGACGCCGGCCGCCGCCGCCGCCCCGTCGCTCGCCGTCGGCCCGCAGTACGACACCACCCACGTCTATGTCGCGCCCGAGGATTTCGACCGCTTCACCGACAGCTTCGTGGCCACCTTCGGCGGCAGCAAGTCCAAACAGGGCGTGTTCCAGGTCACGCCCACGCCGAGCCAGACCATGTCGCAACTGGTGTTCACGCCGGCCGGCACGATCTCGGTGTTCGGCTTCAAGACGCCGGTGCCCTGGCCGTTCGGCGCCGAGCGCACCGGCTACCTGGTGAGCGACATGGACGCGGCCGTGAAGTCGGCGCGCGCGCACGGCGCCGACGTGATCGTCGACACCTTCCCCGATCCGATCGGCCGCGATGCGGTGGTGACCTGGCCCGGCGGCGTCAACATGCAGCTCTACTGGCACAACCAGGCGCCCAGCTACGAGGCGCTGCAGACGGTGCCCGAGAACCGCGTCTACGTCTCGGCCCAGAGCGCCGGCAAGCTGATCCGCGACTTCCTGGCCTTCTCGCACGGCAAGCTGGTATCCGACGTGCGCAAGGCGCCCGGCGTGGAAATCGGCCGACCCGGCGACACCTACCGCCGCGTGCGCCTCGAATCGGGCTTCGGCAAGATGACCGTGCTGGTCACCGACGGCCACCTGCCCTACCCGTTCGGGCACGAGATGACCGGCTACGAAGTGCCCGACCTGGCCGCGACGCTGAAGAAGGCCGAGGCGGCCGGCGTCAAGACGCTGGTCGAGCCGTTCAGCTCGGACGGCCGTGAAGCCGCGATCGTGCAGTTCCCGGGCGGCTACGTCGCCGAGATCCACGCCAGCGCCGCGCAATGAAGCACGAGGACACGCTGCTGGCGGCGGTTGCCGGCTTCGTCGACACGCTCAGCTTCGTCGCGCTGTTCGGCCTGTTCACCGCCCACGTGACCGGCAACTTCGTGCTGATCGGCGCGGGCGCGGCCGGCTCCGGCCAGGGCCTGCTGCTGAAGCTGGCGGTGTTCCCCGCCTTCGTGGCGGGCGTGGCCGGCAGCAGCCTGCTGGTGCGTGCCCTGCCCCTGCATCACGCGCGCCAGGGCGCGCGCCTGCTGCATGCCGCCCAGGCCGTGCTGATGTTCGGCTTCTGCCTGGCCGGCGTGGCCGCCTCGCCGGTGGGCGGTCCCGACGACCTGGCGGCGGTGGCCGCCGGCATGCTCGGCGCCTTCGCGATGGGCGTGCAGAACGCGCATCCGCGCCTGGTGGCGCGACCCGGCGTGCCCAACACGGTGATGACGGGCAACGTCACGCAGGCGATCCTCGACGCGGTGGATCTGCTGTCGCCGCATCTGGACAGCGCCGCGCGCGCCGCCGTGCGTGCGCGCTTCGCGAAGATGCTGCCGGCCATCGCCGCGTTCGCGGCCGGCGCCGTGGCCGGCGCGCTCGGCTGGCGGCAGTTCGGCTTCTGGGCCCTGCTCGCGCCCACGCTGGCGCTGGCCTGGCTGGCGATCTTCACCGATACGCGCGAACCCGCCGCCGCCGGGCGCGCCTGACCTCGCCCGCCGCGCGGCCCGGCTCGCGCGGCGCTTCCACGGCTTCCACGATGGCATTCGCCAATCATCACGAGGGGATCATGAGCTCGACCACGCCACGCGCGCGTCGCATCGAACGAGCCGCCGGCATCGCGGCGATCGCGGGCCTGCTGCTGACGGGTGCCGGCACGGCCGCCGCCGCCGAGGCCGCGGACGAAACCGGCGGCGAACCCAAGGCGGCGGCCTCGGCACAAACACCGGCCCAGGCGCCCGCCGCGGCCTGCCAGGCACGACGTCCCGTGCCGGGCTTCAATCGCTGGCAGGAGAACTGGGGCGCGCTCGCCGATCCCTGCCTGCCGCGCAAACCGCTCGACGCGCTCAAGTACATTCCGCTGTCGGGCGATCCGAGCTGGTATCTCTCGCTCGGCGCGAACCTGCGCGAGCGTTTCGAATTCAACGACGCGCCCTTGTTCGGGCTCGGCAGCGGCCGCGCCAACGGCTACCTGATCCAGCGCGCGCAAGTCCATGCCGATGCGCATTTCGGCGAGCATGTGCAGGCCTTCGTGCAACTCGAGGATGCGCGTCCATTCGGCAAGGATTCGGTGTCGCCCGTCGACAAGAACCCGCTCGACCTGGAGCAGGCCTTCGTCGCCTACGTCGGCCAGCTCGGCGCCGGCACCGTGAAGGCGCGCATCGGCCGCCAGGAGATGGCCTTCGATCTGCAGCGCTTCATCGCCGTGCGCGACGGCCCCAATGTGCGGCAGGCCTTCGATGCGCTGTGGGGCGACTACGAGATCGGCCAGTGGCGCTTCATCGGCTATCTCACGCGGCCGGTGCAGTATCGCGATCTCGACAGCTTCGACGACACCTCGAACCGCCACCTGAAGTTCAGCGGCCTGCGCGTCGAGCGCAGCAGCTTCGGCCCCGGCGACCTGTCGGCCTACTGGTCGCGCTACGAGCGCGACGGCGCGCGCTTTCTCGATGCCGCCGGCAACGAGCGGCGCGACGTGTTCGACATGCGCTACGCCGGCAAGCGCGCGCCGTTCGACTGGGACGTGGAAGCAATGGGGCAGACCGGGCACGTGGGCGCGGCCAGCATCGGCGCCTGGGCCTTCGGCGCGCTGGGCGGCTATACCTTCGCCTCGCTGCCCGGCACGCCGCGCCTCGGCCTGCAGGTGGACGGCGCCTCCGGCGACAGCCATCCCGGCAACGGCCACGTCGGCACCTTCAACCCGCTGTTCCCGAACGGCTATTACTTCACGCTGGCCGGCTACACGGGCTACAGCAACCTGATCCACGTGAAGCCTTCGCTGACGTTCAAGCTCGCGCCGACACTCACGCTGATGACGGCGCTCGGCTTCCAGTGGCGCGAGACCGCCGCCGATGCCGTCTATGGCCAGGGCATGGCGGTGGTGCCGGGCACGGCGGGCCACGGCAGCCGCTGGACCGGCATGTATGCGCAGTTGCGCGCCGACTGGCTGGTCAGCGATAACGTGGCGCTCGCGCTGGAAGCCGTGCATTTCAACGTCGGGGATTCGCTGCGGGCGCTCGGCGCGCGCAATGCCGATTATGTCGGCGTCGAGGCCAAGTTCGGCTGGTGAGGCCTGTCGGCGGTCAAGCTCGAGAGCGCAAAAAAATTCGCGGGAATCGCCGTTTTTTAGGAGTATTCCGATTGTTCCGGGCGGCGCGCCGGATCACTATCCATACCGGTCACGCGCATGGTGACCGGCCTCTATTCTCCGCCCGCCCAGTCGGGCGGATTTTTTTGCCGATGCGGGCTTGCACGTTTCGCGACGGACAGCCAACACACCGGCTATGTCACCCCGAAACATCCCAACACATGCCATTACAAAATTCCGCGCCGGATTCGCGCCGCCCACCGGAATAAGCCCTCGCCAAGTCTGTTCACCCCGATGTCACCCCCACATCGACAGGATCAAGAACATGACCGACAAGACTTCCGAATCGAGCCGCCGCTCCTTCCTTTCCGCCGCCACGCGCCTGACCGTGGCCGGCGCCGTCGCGCCGATGGTGGGCCTGCCCGTCGCCGCGCAGGCCGCATCGGCCACGGCGGGCGATGCCGCCCATCCCGCCGTCGGCAACGAATACGGCGAAGCCGACGCGCAGCACGCGCTCGACTCGCTGGAGAGCGCCTACGGCGTGCATCCTGCCAAGCGCCGCAACCACACCAAGGGCGTGGGCGTGCTCGGCCAGTTCGTCGGCAGCCCGGCGGCGGCCGAGCTGTCGCGTTCGCTGCTGTTCAGCGGCGAGACCATCGAGGTGGTGGGCCGCTTCTCGCTGGCAGGCGGCGACCCCGACGCGGCCGACACCGAGCGCAGCACGCGCGGCGTCGGCCTGCAGTTCCGCCTGCCCGGCGGCGCCCTGCAGCACATGACGATGCTGCATACGCCGATGTTCTTCGCCACCATGCCGAAGACCTTCATCGACAAGTTCTTCGCGCTGACGCCCGACCCCGCCACCGGCAAGCCGGACCCGGCGGTGTTCAAGCACTTCCTCGCCACCCATCCCGACCACGCCGCGCAGGCGCATTTCCTCGGCACCGTGAATCCGCCCTGGAGCTACACGAACTGCGCGTTCTACGGCATCCACACCTTCCGCTTCGTGGATCGCGCGGGCAAGGTGACGATGGTGCGCTGGCGCTTCGTGCCGCGCGACGGCGAGCGCTCGCTGACCGATGCGGAGATGAAGGGGGCGGCGCGCGATTTCCTGGAACCGCGCCTGATGGAACGGCTCCAGCGCGGCCCGGCGCTGTGGGACATGATCGTCTCGATCGGCGAGCCGGGCGATCCGGTGATCAACCCTACCCTGCTGTGGCCCAAGGAGCGCCGCGAGATCCACGCCGGCACGCTGACGCTGTCG
The DNA here is from genome assembly GCF_011753175.1 of Burkholderia sp. Cy-637. NCBI lineage: Bacteria > Pseudomonadati > Pseudomonadota > Betaproteobacteria > Burkholderiales > Burkholderiaceae > Burkholderia > Burkholderia sp. Cy-637. The sequence goes on from NZ_VWWC01000108.1 coordinate 22,746, forward strand.
AGCGCGATGCAGCAGGAGCAGGCACCGAGCTACGGCATCAACTTCGATCCGCTGGTGATGGCCGACGGCATCGAGGCGACCGACGACCCGATCCTGCAATTCCGTTCGCCTTCCTACGGATTGTCGTATTCGCGCCGACTTCGCAAGATCTGAGCCGGCGTAGCTCGCGCGCGTGCCTCAGTCGCGCGCCGCCGGCAGGCGCAGCGTGGCCGCCAGCCCGCCGCCCTCGCGCAGGCTCAGGTCGAGCCGGCCGCCGTGCTGGCGCGCGATGCGCTCGGCGATCGCCAGCCCCAGCCCCGAGCCGGGCGGGCGATCAGGATCGTCGCCGCGCCGGAACGGCCGCTTGAGCAGGGGCAGCTGGTCGGCCGGCACGCCGGGCCCGCTGTCCTCCACGCTGATCAGCACCGCGCCGGGCTCGGCCCAGCTGCGCACCGCGAGGCCGAGCCTGCCGTGGACCACCGCGTTGTGCATCAGGTTCATCAGCAGCCGCTGCATGCCGGTCGGGCGATACGCATGCGGCGGCAGCGGCGCGAGCGACAGCGCGAAGCCGTAACCGAGCCCGACATAGTCGGCCGCGAGCTGCCCGGCCAGCGCGTTGAGATCGCCAGGCACGGCCGCCTCGCTGTCCCAGCCGCGCGCGTAGTCGATGAACTGCTCGACGATCGCGTCGATCTCGGCCACGAAGCGCTCGGCGCTCGCCGAGGGCGCCTCGAAGGCCTCGGGCGCGGCAATCGCCATGCGCAGCTTGGTGAGCGGCGTGCGGATGTCGTGCGAGACGCCGGCCAGCAGCTCGGCGCGCGTGGCATCGAGCTCGGCCAGCGAGGCCACCATCCGGTTGAAGGTCTCGGCCACGGTGGCCAGCTCGCGCGGCCCGTCGGTCGGCACCGGCGCGGGCCAGGCGCCGCGCTCCACCGCCTTGGCCGCGCGCGCGAGCCGGCCCAGCCGGGCCGCCATGTGCCGCTGCATGAACCAGGCGCCCAGCACCGGGAACACCGCCAGGCTGAGCAGCTCGGCGATCAGGCTCACGGGCAGCGAGCGGCCCAGGCCCGTGCTCGCCGGGATCACCACCCATTCGGGCTGCCCGTCGATGCGCATCTGCACCCAGATGCGGCGGCTCATGCCGCGCTCCCAGCGAATCTGCGTGTCGGCCGGCAGGTTCCGCCGCAGGCAGCGCAGGAAGCGCTTGGGCGTGTAGCTGTGGGCGCGATCGACCGAATCCGGCGGCGGCGTCGCCGGCTCGCCGCCGTTGATCGCCAGCAGTTCGCGGCGACGCGCCTCGGGCGGCAGCGCGGCCAGCAGGTGGGCCACCATGCGCGTCTGCGAGGCCACCAGTTGAGCCGCCTCGTCGATGCGCGGATTCTGGATGAAGGCGAAGAAGATCGCGAAGGTCGACAGCACGCTGGCGAGCACCACGGCGATCAGCAGCAGCAGATGGCGGCCGAGCAGCGACCGCGGCCAAGGCATCCTCATGCGTCGAGCTCCGCGATCAGCATGTAGCCCACGCCCCACACGGTGCGGATGTGGCGCGGCGCGGCCGCGTCGGCCTCGAGGATCTGGCGCACCCGCAGCACCTGCACGTCGACGCTGCGCTGCGCCGCGTCGTAATGCGGCCCGCGCGCGCGCTCGATCAGGTTGGCGCGGCTCACCGGGCGATTCGGCGTCTGCGCCAGCGCGCAGAGCAGGCGCATTTCGGCATGGCCGATCTCCACCCGCATATCGTCGCGATACAGCAGTTGCTGGCCGACCTCCAGCCGGAACGGCCCGAAGCGCAGCGCGACCGACTCGCGCTCCTGCGGCACGCCGGCGATCGCATCGCGCTGGCGCAGCAGCATCTGCCGGCGCCGCAGCATGGCGCGCACGCGCGCCAGCAGCTCGCCCGGCACGAAGGGTTTCGCCAGGTAATCGTCGGCACCGAGTTCGAGGCCGATCACGCGGTCGGCCGGATCGCCGCGCGCGGTCAGCATCAGGATCGGCAGCGTCTCGCCGCGCGCGCGCAGCCGGCGGCAGATCGACAGGCCGTCCTCGCCCGGCATCATCACGTCGAGGATCAGCAGGTCGTAGGGATGGCGCTCCAGGAACACCTCCAGTTGCGGGCCGCTCTTGGCGGTGCGCACCTCGAAGCCGTGCGAGACCAGGAAGCGTTCGAGCATGTTGCGGATCTCGGCCTCGTCGTCGAGCACGATGATGCGCCCGGGCGCGAGGCCCGGCGCGCTCGCGGCTTGCTGCAGGCTCATGGTGCCGGGCGGGCGCGGCGCGCGGCCAGGAAGCGCTCGATGTCCTCGAGCGTCAGGTAGCCCTTGTGATCGGCGTCGATCTCCGCGAAGTGCTGCGCGACGCGCGGCATGCCGGCCTGCGCCTCGGCCGGCGTGAGCTTGCCGTCGTGATCGGTGTCGGCGGCGGCGAAGCGCGCCTGCAGTTGCTGCAGCCCGGCGCCCTGCGCGAAAGCGGCGGAGGCGGCCAGCGAAACCGCCAGCAGGGCGGCGAAGCGGATAGATCGTGTCATCGGATGGTCCTTCAGGGGGTGCCCCCGGCGCGGCGGGCATCATGCATCGATACCCCGCCGCGCCAAGTATGGATCAATCAAAAACCGGCGCGCGGGTTCAGAAGCGATAACCCACGCCCAGCGTGCCGAATACGCTGGTGCGCCGCTCCACGATCGGGCTGTCGGCCGCGTCGCCCAGCAGGGTGCCGACGCCCGCCGAGGCGCGCAGCGACCAGTGCGCGTCGAAGCGGTGCTCGTAGGCGAGCCTCAGGTCGACGTTCGAGAAGCCCGACGAGGCCGAATACACGGGCAGATGCGCGAGGCTGCCGGCCGCCTGCTCGCCGTCGATGCCGAAATCGGTCTGCGCGGCCGAGCCGTTCGACCAGACCGCGTCGGTGGAAATCGTCACGCGGTCGCGCGGCAGCACCAGCAAGGCGTAGGACGCGCCGAGCGTGACCTGGTTGCCGTAGCCGCTGCGCGCCGATTGCAGGAACTTCACGTTCAGTCCGAGCCGGTCGGCCTGCCAGTGCGCGAAGGCGCCGTACTGGAACGAATTCTTCAGGTCGCCCGTGCCGTTCAGGATGGTCGCATCGTCCTGCTTGCGGCCCATCGAGAAGCCGATCAGCGGGCCCACGCTCAGGTGCGGGCCGAGCGCCCAGGCCGCGCCGCCGTCGAGCCCCTCGGTGAAAAAGGTGAGCCGCGGTATCGCGCCGCTCGGCAGCACCACCGAGGGCAGCGGCAGCACGCGGTAGGCCGAGGCGCCGGCGTAGCGCGGCGTCGCCACCACGTCGAGATTGAGGCTGGCGCCGGGCGCCAGCTGGGCGTGCGCGGTGCCGCCGGCGGCCAGGCCGGCCAGGGCCAGCAGCCCCAGCGCCACGCGGCTGGCATGGCG
>NZ_VWWC01000109.1:0-25787 GCF_011753175.1 Burkholderia sp. Cy-637
TCCGCGCCGGGCGGCCCGTCGAGCGCCTCGCCGCGCTGGCGCCGGCCGCGCGCGAGACCCTGGTGCTGGCGATCCCGCAGGTCCCGCATTCGGTCGAGACGGCGGTCGGCGCGCACCTGAGCGGCGCCGGCGCGGTGGTCCATTACGTCGAGAACACGCTGATCAACTCGCTGTTCGGGCTGCTGTGCTGGGACGCCGTGTTCGCGGCCGTGCCCGGCGCCTTCTTCCACCCGTTCCAGCGCGGCCCGGCCGACCTGCACGCGCCCGATTTCCGCGCGCGCCGCGCGGCCGGTTTCGAGGCCTGCCTGGCCGAACTCGAGAGCGGCGCCTATCGCGACACGATCCTGCGCCGCTATCGCGAGAAAGCCGGGCTGCAGTCGCCCTTCGTGTTCTGGGGCGCGCTCGACGACGGCCTGCTGGCGTTGGCGCTCGACTGCATCGACGCGCGCCATCTGCGCCGCTGCTTCGAACGCCTGCTCGACGACCCGCGCGGCAACCGCTCGGGGCTGCCCGACCTGATCCGCTTCTGGCCGGCCGAGCGCCGCTACGAGCTGATCGAAGTGAAGGGCCCCGGCGACCGCCTCCAGGACAACCAGATCCGCTGGCTCGACTACTGCGTGGCGCACGGCGTGCCGGTGCGCGTGATCGATGTCGAGTGGGCGGATGCCGATGTGGATGCCGAAGCGGAGCCGGGCGCATGAGCTACACCGTCGCGGTGCGCGCGATGTGCGAGTTCACCGCCAAGAGCGGCGATCTCGACCTGCGCTTCACGCCGGCGCCCTCGTCGCAGGAGGGCATCATCGGCCACGGCATCGTCACCTCGCGCCGCGACGACGGTTACGAGCGCGAGATCGCGCTGGCCGGCGAGCATGGCGAGGTGGCGGTGCGCGGGCGCGCCGACGGCTACGATCCGGCGCTGAACCGCCTCGAGGAGATCAAGACCTATCGCGGCGACCTGAACCGCATGCCGGCCAACCATCGCGCGCTGCACTGGGCGCAGGCGCGCGTCTACGGGCATCTGCTCTGCAAGATGCGCGACCTCGCGAACCTGACCGTGGCGCTGGTCTATTTCGATGTCGATTCGCATCGCGAGTCGGTATTGACCGAGACGCACAGCGCCGACTCGCTGCGCGACTGGTTCGAGTCGCAGTGCGAGCGCTTCGCCGCGTTCGCGGCCAGCGAGGCCGCGCATCGCGAGGCGCGCGACGCGGCGCTGCGCGTGCTGCCGTTCCCGCACGGCAGCTTCCGCAGCGGCCAGCGCGCGCTGGCGGCCGACGTCTATCGCGCCGCGCGCGACGGCCGCGCCTTGCTGGCCCAGGCGCCGACCGGGATCGGCAAGACCGTCGGCACGCTGTTCCCGATGCTGCGCGCCTGCGGCGACGGTTATCTCGACCGCGTGCTGTTCCTGACCGCCAAGACCCCGGGGCGCGCGCTGGCGCTCGATGCGCTGGCCTTGCTGCGCGCCGCGCACGAGGGCGCGGCGGCGGATGCATCGACGGCCGATCCACCGCCTGGGAATGCGTCATCCGAAGCCGCAGGTGATTTGCCGTCCGAAGCCTCATCGCCCGAAGCCCCACCTGATGAGCCGGCTGCAGGGGCGCCCCCCACCGCCGCGCCGCTGCCGCTGCGCACGCTCGAACTGGTGGCGCGCGAGAAGTCCTGCGAGTATCCGGACCGCGCCTGCCACGGCGAATCCTGCCCGCTCGCGCGCGGCTTCTACGACCGGCTGGGCGGCGCGCGCGCCCAAGCGCTGGCGCTACGCACGCTGGACCGCGCGACGGTGCGCGAGGTGGCGCTGGCGCACCAGGTCTGCCCGTATTACCTGGCGCAGGAGCTGGCGCGCTGGAGCGACGTGATCGTCGGCGACTACAACTACTACTACGACGGCAGCGCGCTGCTGCACTCGCTGGCGGTGCAGAACCAGTGGCGGATCGGCGTGCTGGTGGACGAGGCGCACAACCTGCTCGACCGCGCGCGCGGCATGTACAGCGCGACGCTCGACCAGTTCGTGCTGGCCGACGCCAAGCGTCACGCGCCGCCCACCCTGGCCGCGCCGCTGGAGAAGCTGAACCGCGAGTGGAACGCGCTCAACCGCGAGCAGGAAGCCGCCTATCTGGTGATGGACACGGTGCCTTCGGCGCTGCTGCTGGCCGCGCAGCGCTTCATCGGGCGCGTCAGCGAGGTGATGGCCGATGCGCCGCTGTCGATCGAGCCGAACGTGCTGCAGTTCGCCTTCGACGCGATGCACTTCGTCAACCTGGCCGAGCAGTTCGACACGCATTCGATCTTCGACGTCACGCGCGTCGAGGGCGAGGCGGCGCGCCAGCGCGGCTCGCGCGGCGGGCGCGCGAAATCGGTGCTGTGCGTGCGCAACGTGATCCCGGCCGATTTCCTCGCGCCGCGCCATGCGCTGGCGCGCGCCACCGTGCTGTTCTCGGGCACGCTGACGCCGTTCCACTTCTACCTCGACACGCTCGGCCTGCCCGAGGCGACCCCGGCGCTCGACGTCGAAGGGCCGTTCCGCGCCGCGCAGCTCAAGGTGACCGTGGCCGGGCACGTGTCGACGCGCTGGCGCGACCGCGAGCGCTCGCTGGCGCCGATCGTCGAGCTGATCGCCAGGCAATACGCCGAGCGGCCCGGCAACTACCTCGGCTTCCTGAGCAGCTTCGACTACCTGCGCCGCATCGTCGAGCTGATCCGCGAGACGCATCCCGAGCTGCCGGTCTGGATGCAGGAGCGCGGCATGGACGAGGCCGCGCGCGACGCCTTCCTGGCGCGTTTCCGGGAAGGCGGGCAGGGCATCGGTTTCGCGGTGCTGGGCGGCGCGTTCGCCGAGGGCATCGATTTGGTGGGCGACAAGCTGATCGGCGCCTTCATCGCCACGTTGGGGCTGCCGCAGGTCAACGAGGTCAACGAGCAGATGCGGCGCGCGCTGGAGGCGCGCTTCGGCAGCGGCTACGACTACATGTATCTGTTCCCTGGCATGCAGAAGGTGGTGCAGGCGGCCGGCCGCGTGATCCGCACCGAGCACGACGAGGGCGTGGTGCACTTGATCGACGATCGCTACCGGCGCCGCGAGGTGCAGCGGCTGCTGCCGCGATGGTGGCGGGTGGAGTGACGATCGTCTGGGGCCTGCCCGGGCTCAGGCCGCCTGCTTGCGATCCGCCGCGGCCGATGCGGCGACCGCGGCCGGCGTTCCCACCTTCCAGACGAAGGGCGGCTCGGTGCCGTTGACCGAGCGATCGCCCACGATGCGCGCCTTGTAGACCACCGGATTGTGCGAGGACACCGTGCGCGCGTTGCGCCAGTGACGGTCGAGATCGCTCGCCTCGCGCGTGGCCGAGGCACCCAGCGCGTTGAACAGATGGGTGGTCGCGCGCAGCACCAGCTCGGTCACCACCACCTGCCCCTGGGCCGATTCGAGCTCGGCGGCGAGGTTCGCGGCATGTTCCCCGGGGCTGTCCGAACCGTCGTGCAATGCATAGGCGAGTTGCGCCGGCTCGGCCGCGCGCAGCGCGATCGCCTCGGCGGCATAGGCCCAGGACGCCACCTCGCCGACCACCTGCAGGATCTGCGGATCGTCGCCGGCGCGCGTGCCGTTGCCGTGGCTGTAGACGCGCCGCCGCTCGCGCACCAGTCGCGCGGCGTCCTGCTCGGCCGCGCGCGCGATGCCGGCCAGCGTGGCGAGGTGGAACAACTGGTAGAAGGCGGTCTGGTAGCGGAAGCGCCGCGAGAACTCGACCAGCCCGTGCGGATCGACGCGCGCCGCCTGGAAGCGCGTGGTGCCGCTGCCGGTGGTGCGCTGGCCGAAACCGTCCCAGTCGTCGACCAGGCTCACGCCGGGCTGGGCCGTGGCGACCGCCGCGATCACCGGGCTCAGGTCTTCGGCGCGCTGCGCGTAGACGTCGATCCAGTCGGCGAACAGGCTGCCCGTCGTATAGAACTTCTCGCCGTCGACCACCCATTCGCCATCGCGTCGCGACACCTTGGTGCCGGCCTCGCCGAGCGCCGCCTCGCCGATCTCGCTCCAGGCATTGCCAACCAGTTGGCCGTCGACGAAGCGCGCCAGCCAGGTGTCGCGCGCCTCGCCGGGCTCGGCGTTGAGCCAGTCCTCGACGAAGGCGAAATGGCCGCGCAGCGCTTGCGGCAGGTTCGAATCGGCGGTGCCCAGCTCGATCAGCAGGCGGAACAGTTGCGGGATCGAGGCGCCGGCGCCGCCGGCCTCGGCCGGCACGCGAATCGCGCCGAAGCCGGCCTGCTTGAGCCAGCGGATCGGCTCGACCGGCAGCTCGCGCCGGCGGTCGCGCGCCACGGCGCCTTCGGCGATGCGCGCGAAGATCGGCCGGAAGCGCGCGGCCAGCGTCTCGTAGTCGGTGCCGGTGGACAGCGCGGGAGGGGCGGTGCGGGACATGGGGCGTTCCTTGCGGGGGGACCAAGCCCGATTTATACGAAGCCGCGCGCGGCGCTGGCAACCAAGCAGTTCGGGGATCGATATTCCGGGCAAGGGAAAAGCGTCGGCAAGGGACCCGGCGCGGGCTCCGGGATGGATGCCGCCGCCGTGCCCACCCCGGCGGCAAGCGCCCGTTCAGCCGCGGCGTTGCACGGCCGGATCGGCCAGCAACTCGCCGAGCGTGCGGATCGCGCGCTCCAGCTCGTCCGACCAGGGATGGCCGAAGTTCAGGCGGATGCAGTTGGCGAAGGCATGCGAGGCCGAGAAGATGGGCCCCGGCGCGAGCCCGACGCCGCGCGCCAGCGCGCGCGCGTGCAGGGCCATCGCGTCGATCTCCTCGGGCAGTTCGATCCACACGAAGTAACCGCCTTGCGGGCGGGTCCAGCGCACCTCGCGCGGCAGCCAGCGGGCGATGGCGCACGCCAGCGCCTCCAGCTGGGCGGCCAGCGCCGCGCGCAGCCGGCGCAGATGGCGGTCGTAGCCGCCGTGTTCGAGATAGTCGGCCAGGCCCGCCTGCACCGGGATGCTGGCCGAGATGGTGGTCATCAGCTTGAGGCGCTGCACGCGCGCCGCGTAGCGGCCCGCCGCCGCCCAGCCGATCCGGTAGCCCGGCGCCAGCGTCTTCGAGAAGGAACTGCAGTGCATCACCAGGCCATGGCGGTCGAAGGCGCGCGCCGGCAGCGGCGCGCGGGAGCCGAAATGCAGCTCGCCATAGACGTCGTCCTCGATCAGCGGCACCTGGTGGCGCGCCAGCAGCTCGACCAGGGCGCGCTTGCGCGCATCGGCCAGCAGCGCGCCGGTCGGATTCTGGAAGCTGGTCATGAACCAGCAGGCGCGGATCGGATGGCGCGCCAGCGCCTCGGCCAGCGCGTCGAGGTCGAGGCCGCGTTCGGGATCGACGGGGATCTCCACCGCGCGCAGGTCGAGCCGCTCGATCGCCTGCAGGGCCGCGTAGAAACCCGGCGCCTCGACCGCCACCACGTCGCCCGGCCGCGTGACCGCCATCAGGCACAGGTTCAGCGCCTCCAGCGCGCCGTTGGTGACCACGATCTCGTCGTGCGGCTGGGCGATGCCCAGGCCCAGGTAGCGCAGCGCGATCTGGCGGCGCAGCGCCTCGTTGCCGGGCGGCAGGTCGACCACCGTGCTCCACGGGTCCAGCTCGCGCGCGGCCGTCGCCAGCGATTTCGCCAGGCGCGGCAGCGGGAACAGTTGCGGGGCGGGGAAGGCCGAGCCGAGCGGGGCGATGTCGGGGCGCTTGACCGCGTCCAGCACCGAGAACACCAGTTCGCTGATGTCGACGCGGGTGGAGGGCGCATGCGCGCGGGCGTCGTCGCCGGCAACGGCCTGGGGCCCGGCCGCGGCGGCGGAGCTGGCAGCCGCCGCCGCCAGGCGCGCACCCGGCGCGACGTAGTAGCCCGAGCGCTCCTGGGCGCGGATCAAGCCCCATTCCTCGAGCAGGTAGTAGGCGCGGAACACGGTCGACTGGCTCACGCCGTGCTGGGCGATGATCTGGCGCAGCGAGGGCAGGCGCGCGCCGACCGCCACGTTGCCCGAGCGGATCTCGTCGGCGAGCGCGTGCGCGAGCGCCTCGTAGCGCGTGGTCGCGGCGCTCGGGCCGGCGCGGCGGCTCATCGGGAACGGGCGCGCTGGGAGCAGGGCGCGGGCAGGCGGGGCATGGCGTGGAGGCGGAAACGTCGGTCGGCGCATTGTAGGGGATCGATCGCCGATCGAACAACGCGGAATCGATCGAGGGGGCCGCCGCGGGACGCGACATCGGGCTTGAAAGGGGGCTCGGATCGGGGCGGCACGACGAACCAAGCCGGTCGCGAGTCGAGCCGGCGCGAACCGGATGTGGCTCGAACCAATCGCGGCTCGAACCAGGCATGGCGCCGAACCAAGCACGGCCCCAAGCAAGCACGGCCCCAAGCAAGCACGGCCCCAAACAAGTACGGCCCCAAACAAGTACGGCCCCAGCAAGCACCACCCCAAGCAAGCACCACCCCAGCCGCTCCGCCCTTGCGGCGCGGGCCGGGCGAACGCTATGCTGATCGCCCAAGCGCCGCCGGCCCGCCCGGCCCGATCGATCTTCCAGGGAGACACCTCCATGCCGTTTTCCGCCGGTTCCTTCGACGCGGTCACGGCCGCGCTGCTCGCCGCGGTCGCGCCCTCGCGCGTGCTCGACATCGGCTGCGGCGCCGGCAAGTACGGGCAGATGGTGCGCGCGGCGCTGCCCGAGGCGCGGCTCGAAGGCGTCGAGATCGAGCCGTCCTATGTCGAAAAGTACGGCCTCGACCGGCTCTACCAGCCGCTGCACCTGATGAGCGCCACCGAGATCCCGGCGCGCATGGTCGACGAGATGTTCGACCTGACCATCATCGGCGACTGCATCGAGCACCTGCCGAAATCGGCCGGCCTCGACCTGCTCAACTTCCTGACCTATCGCTCGGCCTACACCGTGATCGTGCTGCCCGAGGCGGCGATCCAGAATTCGGTGGACAACGTGCTGTCCGAGGCGCATGTCTCGGTCTGGTCGGAGCGCGACTTCGGCTGGCACGACAACTGGGCCTGGGCCCAGGTCTGGCAGATGCAGTATTTCATCCTGCGCGGCTACGCGCCCGCCCGCATCAGCCTGGCCGACCTGGTCGCGACGCTGCATGCGCGCCAGTTCGTGCTCGAATACGACTGGGTGCGCGCGCCGCTGGCCTTCACCCACGTCAACCACACCAAGCTGGTGCCGACCGGCGACGGACGCAGCGTCTACTGGCGGCAGCAATAGCCGCGAGGCCGGCCGCGCATCGACAGGCGGCGATGCGCCTTTGCGCCGGCTGCCGGCGGCGCGCTCGCCTGCCGGCCTTCCCAGCGCAGCCCATTTCCATTTCAGGTTTAATCGCTTGGTCGCGCCGATGCGCGGCACTAGCATGGCGCATCGGCTCTCATCGCGCCGCCTGCCGCGCCTCGCGCGCCCGGCGGCTTCAACGACTCCATGGAGGACAGACAGATGGCAAGGCGTTCACTCGGCAACTCGGAGATCCAGGTCTCGCCCATTGCGTTCGGCGGCAACGTGTTCGGCTGGACGGCCGACGAAGCCACCTCGTTTTCGCTGCTCGACGCGCTCGCGGACCACGGCATCAACTTCATCGACACCGCCGACGTCTACTCGGCCTGGGTGCCGGGCAACCAGGGCGGCGACTCGGAAACCATCATCGGCAAGTGGCTCAAGCGCAGCGGCAAGCGCGACAGCGTGGTGATCGCCACCAAGGTCGGGCTGCTCGAGGCGCGCGCGGGGCTGTCGCGCGAGAACATCCTGAAGGCGGCCGACGATTCGCTGCGCCGCTTGCAGACCGATTACATCGACCTCTATTTCTCGCATCGCGACCTGGCCGACACGGCCTCGCTGGAAGAGACCCTGGGCGCCTATCGCAGCCTGGTGGAGGCGGGCAAGGTGCGCATCATCGGCGCCTCGAACTACAGCGGCGCGCGGCTGCGCGAGGCGGCCGAGATCAGCCGTCGCGACGGCCTGCCGGCCTACCAGGTGTTTCAGCCCGAGTACAACCTGTACGATCGCGCCGAGTACGAGAGTGATCTCGAGCCGGTGGTGAAGGAACTGGGCCTGGGCGTGATCAACTACTACGCGCTGGCCAGCGGTTTCCTGAGCGGCAAGTATCGTTCCGAGGCCGATTTCGGCAAGAGCCAGCGCGGCTCGCGCGTCGAGAAGTACCTGAACCCGCGCGGCCTGCGGATCCTCGAGGCGCTCGACGCGGTGGCCGGGCGGCATCGCTCGACGCCGGCCTCGGTCGCGCTGGCCTGGCAGATCGCGCGGCCGAGCATCACCGCGCCGATCGCCAGCGCCACCTCGCTCGAACAACTGAAGGCGCTCGGCGAGGCGATCCGCCTCGAACTGAGCGCCGCCGACGTGCGCGAGCTCGACGAGGCCAGCGCCCCGGCCTGAGCCGCCCAGGCCGATCCTCATCCGCCGTGGCCGGCCCGCATGCGCTCGCATGGGGCCGGCGCGGTGTCTTTTACGGCGCTTCAGCCGCCCGCTCTCGAGCCCGGCCCGGGCACGGGAACTGCTCATCGCCCGCCCGTCCATCGTGCTTCGGGCGAGGCTCGCGAGCCGGTCATTCATCAGCTTTATCGCCGACGATGCGCGCGGCGTTGCATGCGCAACCATCCCGTCATCTGGATGTTTCCGGGGCGAACAGCCCGAATCGCGCGAAGATCGGTCAGCCCGCCACGATGGCGATATCTCCTTGGCTATTTTTTACCGATCGCCATGAATGATTTATCGAATGCCGGATGAAATGATTCATTCGAAATCGTTGAATGGCGCCGGCCGATCATTTCATTCGCGTCGATACCGGCGCTACGCGCCGCCGTACCGGGATTCGCGGATTCGGCGACGATCTGCTCGGCAATGACGCAGCATCCATCGCGTTCGGCAAGTCCTGGACAACATTGTGTCGTCACTGTGACGCTTTTCGGCAAATGGATTTGCCATCATTCGTTATTTGGCTAGAATCGCCGTATTCAAAAAAAGGGCGGTCCGGTGGCGCCATGCCATGACCTTGTGGTTTGCCCGCTTGCCGATCGACGCACTGGAAATCGATGACGAGACGCCGCCTGTTCGATAAGCGGGAGCCAGACTCCCGCAACGACGCCGCCGATACGAGATACGCCCGAGCCGCACGAATGGCGCGCATCATGCGCCGCTGGTTCGGCGTGGCCGCGTTGCTGGCGTCGAGCCTGGCGAGCGCGCCTGCCGCGCTGGCCGCCGACGATGCACCGACGGCCCAGGCCGCCGCGCCCGCGGCATCCGCTCCCGCCGTTCCCACCGCCGTCCCGCTGAAGTCCGCCGCGCAACCGTCCTTCGCCCTCTATTACGGCAAGCAGCCTCCCGTCGAACTGCTGTCAGCCTACGACGCGGCGGTGGTCGAGCCCGACAGCGGCTTCGATCCGCTCGCGCATCCGCTGCCGCACACCACCTGGTTCGCCTACGCGAGCGTGGGCGAGGTGCTGCCCTCGCGCGACTATTACGCGAGCATCCCGAAGAACTGGTTCGCCGGCAGCAATGCCGCCTGGGCCTCGCGCGTGATCGACCAGGGCCAGCCCGACTGGCCGGCCTTCTTCGTCGATCACGTGATCCGCCCGCTGTGGGAGAAGGGCTATCGCGGCTTCTTCCTCGACACGCTCGATTCCTACCAGCTGGCCGCCACCACCGACGAGGCGCGCGCGCGCCAGCAGGCCGGGCTGGTCGCCGTGATCCGCGCGATCCGCGCGCGTTATCCGGCCGCGAAGCTGATCCTCAACCGCGGTTTCGAGATCCTCCCGCAGGTGCACGACCAGGTCTACGCGGTCGCCTTCGAATCGCTCTATCACGGCTGGAACCAGGCCCAGCAGCGCTACGTGGCGGTGCCCCAGCCCGATCGCGACTGGCTGCTCGGCCAGGCCAGGACGATCCGCTCGCAATACGGCCTGCCGGTGATCTCGATCGACTACTGCGCGCCCGGCGATCGCTCCTGCTCGCGCGACGCGATCGAACGGATCCGCGGCGACGGCCTGGTGCCCTATGTGACCGACGGGGCGCTGGCCACCATGGGCGTGGGCGCGGTCGAGCCGCTCAAGCGCCGCATCCTGGTGCTGCAGGACCCGCCCGCGCGCACCGACCTGAACGTCTCGCCGGGCGTGCGCTACCTGGCCATGCCGCTCAACTATCTCGGCTACCAGGTCGACTACGTGGACGCGCGCGGGGAACTGCCGGGCGGGGCCTTGTCGGACCGCTACGCCGGCATCGTGCTCTGGCTCAACAACGACGTGCCGCGCGGCGCCGCCTATCGTGCCTGGCTCGAGGCGCAGGTGGACGCGCACATGCCGATCGCCGTGTTCACCTCGTTCGGCACGCCGATGGACGTGCAGCTCGCGCGCAAGCTCGACCTGACGATGGTGGACGGCGCGCCCGCCAAGGGCCGCCTCGAGGTGGAGAACTACGACCCGCGACTGATGGGTTTCGAGATGAAGCCGATGCCCGATCCGCGCGACTACACGGCGGTGCGGGCCGGCGCGCAGAGCCGCTCGCTGCTGCGGCTGCGCTCAGGCGCCTTCGAGATCGACGGTGCGGCGCTCACGCCCTGGGGCGGTTACGTGATGCGGCCGTTCGGCGTCTACTCGCTGGGCGCCGTCAACCAGTCGCGCTGGGTCACCCAGCCGCTCGAATTCCTGCGCGCCGCGCTGCGCCTGCCGGCCGACATGCCGGTGCCCGACACCACCACCGAGAACGGCCGCCGCCTGCTGATGTCGCATATCGACGGCGACGGTTTCGCCTCGCGCGCCGAGTATTCGACCGCGGCCATGCCTAACGCCCCGGCCACGCCGCTGTATTCCGGCGACGAGCTGTACCGGTTGCTGCGCGATTCGGGCATGCCGACCACGGTTTCGCTGATCGAGGGCGAGGTGAGCGACGATGGCCCGTATCGCGCCTTCGCCGCGCATCTGCGCGGGATCGGCCGCAAGCTGTTCGAGCTGCCGAACGTCGAGGTGGCCACCCATACCTACACGCACCCGCTGCAATGGATGCGCGTGACGGGGCTGGGCGTGTCCGACGACGACGCGCCGGCCGAGGGCGGCGGCACCGCGAGTTCCAGCGGGCTGTCGATCGACATCCCCGGCTACCGCTTCAGCATCGACCGCGAGGTGGGCGGCTCGATCTCCTATATCGACCGCGAGATCGCGCCGGCCGCGAAGCCGGTGAAGATGGTGCTGTGGAGCGGCGACTGCCAGGTGCCCGCGCCGGTGCTGAAGGCGGCCTACCGCGCCGGGGTGCTGAACATGAACGGCGGCGACACGCTGATCACCCAAAGCTACCCGAGCTGGACCGCGATCGCGCCGCTGGGCGTGATGAAGGACGGCTACTACCAGGTGTTCGCGCCGAACCAGAACGAGGAGCTCTACACCGACCTCTGGCACGGCCCGTTCTACGGCTTCACGCGCGTGCTGGAAACCTTCGCGATGACCGACGCGCCGATCCGCTTCAAGCCGATGGACATCTACTACCACATGTTCTCGGGCACCAAGCTGGCCTCGATGAAGGCGCTCGAGACCATCTTCAAGGCGGTGCTGGCGCAGCCGGTCACGCCGGTGTTCTCGTCGGACTACGCGCGCAAGGTGCTCGACTCGCTGGACATGAGCATCGCGCGCGACGGCGATGCCTGGGTGATCCGCGATGCCGGCCGCCTGCGCACGGTGCGCCTGCCGGCCGGCAAGGTGCCGGACCTGCGCGGCGCCACCGGCGTGGCCGGCTACGCGCCGGGCCCGGGCGGCACCTACGTGCACCTGAGCGGCAGCCAGGCGCGCTTCGCCGTGATCGACGCCGCCCAGGCGCCGCGCATCCCGTACCTGGCCGACGCGAACGGCTCGCTCGACAACTTCGAGCGCAACGCGCGCGGCTTCTCCTTCGACCTGCATTCGCTGATCGCGCCGCAGTTCCGCCTGGCCAATGCCGGCGCCTGCCGCGTCACCCGCCATCCGCTTGCTTCCACCCCTTCGAGCCTGCATGTTGACGTCGCCTGCGACATCTGAGCGCCAGCGGTTCTTTCCGCTGCCCGTGGTGCTGGTCCTCGGCGTGCTGATCGGCGCGCTGCTGCTGCTCGCCTATCCGCGCAGCAAGCTCGACGTGCGCGTGCTGGCCGGCACCGACAGCCTGTCGATCGCCTACCTGGAAGCCTGGCTGCGCATCGAGCCGAACAATGCCGAGGTGCAGGCGGTGCTCACGCGCGCCTACCTGCGCGGCGGGCGCAGCGCCGACGTGGCGCGCATGCTCGACCGGCTCGATGCCGCGCAGGATGCGTCGGCGCGCCAGAACGCGCTGGCGATCCGCATCTCGATCGCGCAGCGCAAGCTCTACGCGCTCAAGCCCGACGATCCGGCACGCGCGGCACGGATCCGCGAACTCGACGCGCTGCTCGCGCAGGCGGTGGACCGCCCCTGGGACCTGGAGGCGCTCGGCGCCCTGGCGCGCCAGGCGCGCGGGCTCGGCGACAACGCGCTGGCCGGCCGCTATTACGCGCGGCTCGCGCAGCAGGATCCGGCGCATGCCGAGGCCTGGCTCGCCGAGCTGGCGGCCACCCGGCTCGGCGGCCAGGACTATCGCGCGGCCGCCGATGCCTGGTTCGCGCTGCAGGCGCGCGCCGCCACCCGGGCGGCGCGGCGCGATGCCTTCATCGCCGGCGTCAAGGCGCTGCAGTCGGGCAACGACATGGGCGGCGCGATGGCCGCCGCGCAGGCGCACCTGGGCGATCTCGGCGACGATCCCGACACGCTGCGCTTCCTGTCGAACGTGGCGCTCGCGGCGGGGCGGCCCGATCTGGCCGCGCAGTATGTGAAGCGCTTGCTGCAGGTGCTCGGCGATGCCGGTGCGCAGGCCGGCGCGATGCGTCTCGCGAGCCTGCGCCTCGACGGCGCCATGGCCAGGGCGCTTACGGTTCAACGCTCGGGCGATGGCGCCGGCCCGGCGGCCGTGCACGCCGGCGGCGCCGAGCACGACCAGCCGCTGATCGCCCATCGCAACGACCAGGGTCTGTGGCTGCGCGCGGCCTGGCTGCCGGCCGTGAAGCGCCGCGCGCTGCCGCTGCGCGATGCGGCGGCGCGTTCGGGCGAGGGCGTGCAACTGTTGCGGATCGCCTCGACCACCGCCTCGGCCTCGAGCGCGGACGGCAAGGTGGTGACGGGGCCGATCTCGGGCAGCGCGCCGGCTTCGGCGAACGCGCCCGCCGCGCCGGCGGACGCCACCAGCGCCACGGCCACGCCAGCCGTGCCGGCTTCGCCGCCTTCCGCCGCGGCGACCGACGCGGCCCCGAAACAGAAGGCCGGCGATGCCGATTTCGCGCTGGCCTATCGCGTGTTCCTGGCCGCCGGCGATGTCGCCAGCGCCGAGCGCGTCGCGAACCAGGCGCTCGAGCGCGACCCCGGCGCCGCGAGCTGGCGCGAACGGCTCGCCCAGGTGGCGGAATGGAACCACCATCCCGACGTGGCGCTGGCCAACTATCTCGCGCTCGCGCAATCGCGCGGCGACGCCCATGCCTGGCAGCAGGTGGCGCGGCTCGCGCCGGGCCTGAACGACCAGCGCGCGATGCTGGCGCTGACCCTGCACCAGGCCGATACCAGCCCCGGCGACATCAAGCGGCTCGACGCGGTGGTCAACGCCTACGAGCTGAACGGCGACCCCGACGGCGCGCTGCGCTTCCTGCAGGCGCGCTTCAAGGGACCGCTCGGGCGGCTCGCGCGCGAGCGCTACGCCACCGAGGCCGAGCGCAAGGGCGACGACGACCTGGCCCTGCGCAGCTGGCAGGACCTGGAGCGCGACTACGGCCCGAACGCCGGCTACGCGCTGAAGATCGCCACCATGCTCTACACGCGCACCCGCTTCGACGCGGCGCTGGCCGCGATGAACGAGGGCAAGCGCGGTGCCACCCCGGCCGACCAGGATTTCTGGCGCTTCTACGCGCTGCTCGGCACCACCACCCAGCAGCAGCACGACACGGGCGCCGGTTATCGCGAACTGCTGGCCAGCGGCAAGGCCGGCCGCGACGACCTCGAGGCGATGATCGGCTTCTACGACGACACGCCGATCGACGCGGCGCGCCTGGCCGAATACGGCTACCGGCAGACCGGCAACGTGCGGATGCTGACCCAGGCGATCTATTACTACGAGCGCGCCCACGCGCGCGGCCGCATCGCGCCCTTGCTGGCCTCGTTGAGCGCGGAGCAACTGGCGGCGGCCGAGCAGTCGGCGCCGTTCCTGCTGGCGCGCGCCCAGTACGAGCGCGACGCGGGCCGCCAGCAGGACGTGGCGCGCGACGTGCAGCGCGCGCTGGCGATCGCGCCCGACAGCACCGAGGCGCAGGTCACCTGGCTCTGGTACCTGAACGATCGCGGCACCGAGGCGCAGTTGCGCGACACGATGAGCCGCTACGGCGCCCATGCCGAGAGCGACGCGCCGCTGTGGCCGCCGATGATCGCGGCCGCGCTGCGGCTCGGCGACGGCCGCATGGCGCTGCATTACCTGCGCAAGCAGGCCGACGCGAACCGCCAGGATCCGCTCTGGCGCCTGACCTTCGCCGATGCGCTCGAACTCGACGGCCGCGCCGACGATGCCTGGCAGTTGCGCAAGTCGACCTGGGTCGAGCTGGCGCGGCGCCGCCGCGACCCGAACGCGGCGCCGCTGCCCGAAGCCGAGCGCGAGGACCTGGCCGGCCGTTTCGTTTCGCTGACCACCCAGTTCGCCAACGGCGACCAGTCGCGCGCGGTGCTGATCGCGATGCTGCGCGCCGACGCGGCCGGCGACGGCGAAGATGGCAATGGCGGGCCGGGCGGCGCGGCCTATCAGTCGCAACTCGGCGATTTCGCCATGCTGCCGCCGCTCAAGCAGCAGGCGATCCGGCGCGAGCAGCGCGTGGTCTCGGCGATCGCGCGCGAGGCCGCCGTCTCCTGGGCGCAAGCCCAGCAGGAACCCGATCTCGAACATGCGTGGCTGACCAAATTGTTCATCGATCGCAACACGCGCCCGGTCTATGCCGAGGCGCAGCTGGCGATCGACGAGGGCGACGTCAATACGCTGAACCGCCTGCTCGACACGCTGCCGGACCTGATCCCGCGCCAGAACCGCGTCGACGCCCAGGCCCTGACGGGGCGCCTGACCGACGCGCAATCGACGGCCTACCAGTCGCTGATCGCCACCCCGCACGACGACGTGATGCAGCAGCAGTTGCGCGACAACCTGATGAAGAGCGCGCAGTCGGTCGATGTCTCGACGCGCT
The DNA here is from genome assembly GCF_011753175.1 of Burkholderia sp. Cy-637. Classification (NCBI taxonomy): domain Bacteria; kingdom Pseudomonadati; phylum Pseudomonadota; class Betaproteobacteria; order Burkholderiales; family Burkholderiaceae; genus Burkholderia; species Burkholderia sp. Cy-637. The sequence goes on from NZ_VWWC01000109.1 coordinate 15,259, forward strand.
ACAGCAACCAGGGCGCGCTGCGCTACAACGAGCAGAGCGCCTCGGTGGGCGCGCGGCTGACGCCCTCGCAGAGCGTGCGCCTCACTTATCGCCAGCGCGAGCAGTCGAGCGACGCGGCCACGCTGCCGCACATCCCGAGCCAGGACCGCGTGCTCAGCGCGATGTACCGCCACCAGGGCCAGGACGACCAGGAAACGCTGACGGTGGGCCGCCGCGAGGCGCTGCGCGATATCACCACCGCGCGCGTCGACGGCCGGGCGCGCCTGAACTCGAAGCTCACCCTGAGCTACGCGGTCGGCTACAACCAGGACGCGACCGAAACCACGCAACTGATGGTGGGCGGCGTCAAGGACCTGGCCTCGGTGGGCCTGAGCTACCAGTTCGATCCGCATTGGTTCGGCAGCGGCCGCTACGAATACTCGCGCTTCCACGGCCAGGACCGCACCTATTTCGGCGACGGCCACCTGCTGGAGCTGAGCGCCGGCTACAAGATCAAGGCCGACTATCCCGACTACACGATCCGCGCGGTCTTCACGCACGGGCAGTACAGCAACGCCGGCGGCGTGCCGGGCGCGCGGCTGGCGGCGATCCTGCCGGCCGGCACGCCGCCCACCGCGGCCGCCTTCATGCCGCAGACCTTCACGCAGGGCGCGCTGCTGTTCTCGTTCGGCGACGACCTGCCGGAAACCTATTCGAAGGGCTGGCGGCCGATGTTCTCGGCCGGCCCGGTGCGCGACTCGCGCGCGGGCTGGACCGGGCAGGTCGAGCTGGGGCTCGCCGGCAGCGTGTTCGGCGGCGACCAGGCCTTGCTGTACGGGCTGTATCAAGGGGCGTCGTCGAACAGTTCGACGTCCGTGAAGGAAATCGGCGCGCGGTACCGCTGGCTGTATTGAACGCAATCTGAGGAGAAACGCATGAACACGAAGCACGCATCGCGGCACCTGCGGGCCGTCGCGCTGGCCGGCGCGGTCACGCTCGCGGCGGCCGCGCTGGGCGGCTGCGCGGTGCTCGACCAGAGCGCGGCGATTCCCGCCGCCAAGGGCGAGACCTGGACCGTCCTGCCGATCGCCAACCACACCGAGACGCCGCAGGCCGGCCAGCGCGCCGGCTCGATCGCGCAGAGCCTGCTGCGCACCTTCGGCTACCAGAACCTGGTGACCTACCCGGGCGGCGGCGACGACGAGACCTTGTTCGACCCGGCCAAGCCCGATGCGCAGCAGAACGCGCTGAACTGGGCGCGCCAGCAGAACATCCACTACGCGCTGACCGGCTCGGTCAACGAGTGGCGCTACAAGGTCGGCGTGGACGGCGAGCCGGCCGTCGGCCTGAGCTTCGACGTGATCGACGTGCAGACCGGCAAGGTGGTCTGGACCGGCACCGGCAGCCGCACCGGCTGGAGCCGCGACGCGCTGTCGGGCGTGGCGCAGAAGCTCGAGCGCGAGCTGCTCGCGCCGCTCGGCCGCTGAGCCTCCATGGATTGGCGGGCGAGGGCGGGGCGGTGATGAAACCGATATCGACATCGATCAGGCGGTGGGCATGAATACGCAGGCAACCGGGCCGGACCCGGGCGAGCCGCGCGCGGCGCGGCAGTCGCGAACCGTGCGCGCGACCGGCGCGGCGGCATGGTGGAGCACGCTGATCGCGCCGCCCGAGGGCAGCGCGCGACGGCGCACCGTCGCGCTGCTCGAGACGCTCGGCTTCACGCTGATCGCGATCGGCCTGTGCCGCGCCTTCTCGGCCGACGATCCGCTGCTGATCCACAGCGGCTTCGGGTGGATCTGGCTGGTGCCGGTGGTGGTCTCGCTGCGCTACGGCTCGGTGGCGGGGCTGGTATCGGGCTTCGTGCTGCTGGCCGCCTGGTATCTGCTGTATCCGGCCGTGCCGGTGCCGGTCGTCACCGCGGTGGCAGCCGGCACGGGCGGCGCTAGCGCGGTGTTCACCGGCGACACGGTGCTGAGCCGGCCGTTCCCGGTCGGCTTCTTCTTCGGCGGTTTTTTCCTCACGCTGCTGACCGGCCAGTTCGGCGACATCTGGATGTCGCGGCTGCGGCAGAACCGGATCGCCAACGACTACCTGTCCGAGCGCCTGTCGATCCTGACGCGCAACCAGTTCATGCTGCGGCTCTCGCACGAGCGGCTCGAGCAGGACCTGCTGAGCAGCCCGGCAACGCTGCGCGATTCGCTGGCGCGGTTGCGAGCGGTGGTGTTCGAGCAGTTGCCGAGCCCGGCCGAGCAGGGCGATCTCGCGCTGCGCGGCGCCCAGGCCTTCCTCGACGTGGCCGCGCAGGCGGTGCAGCTCGAGGTGGCCAGCGTGCACGCCTGGCGGCAGGGCGCGCCGGCGGCCGAGGCGGCCGCCTCGGTGGGCGGCGCCGGGCCGCTCGACGTGCACGATCCGCTGGTGCGCGAGGCGATCGAGACGCGCCGGCTGGTGCATGTCGACGCGCAGGCGCATGCCGGCGCCGCCGCGATCGGCAGCCGCTACCTGGCCTGCGTGCCGCTGCTCGACGTGAAGGGCGAGCCGGTGGGCGTGGTGGCGATCGAGCGCATGCCGTTCCTGGCGCTCACCCGCGACAACCTGCAGTTCCTGCTGGTGCTCTGCAGCTTCTACGCCGACGGCGTGCGCCATGCGGAGGTCTCGCACGAGATGCTGAGCGCCTTCCCGGCCTGCCCGCAGCGCTTCGCGCTCGACTACGCGCGGCTGGTGCACTTGCGCCGCGATTCGCAGGTGCTGTCCTCGGTGGTCACCCTGGTGTTCGACAACGACGAGCAGGGCGCCGCGCTCTGCGAGCACATCGTGCGCACGCGCCGCGCGCTCGATTCGCAGTGGGAGGTGATCGGCAGCAGGCGCCGCGCCGTGCTGACCCTGATGCCCTTGTCCGGCGCCAGCGGCGTGGACGGCTACCTGCTGCGCATCGAGGACAACCTGCGCGCGCAGTTCGGCGTCGATTTCGAGGCGGCCCACGTGGCGGTGTATTCGATGAACGTGCCGGCCAGCGAGCCGATGCGCCCGCTGGTCAAGCTGATGGAGCACTGCGGTGTCGCCGGCTGAGCCGCGCCGGCCCGATCCGGCCAGCCCGCGCGCGCCGGCCGGCGACGCGCTCGGCGCGCTGCTGGCCGTGCTGACGCTGGCGCTCGGCATCGCGCTGCAAGTGCTGGCCTGCCTGCTGACGCTGCGCAGCCTGCCCGATCCGTCCGCGCAATGGTTGAGCGGCCTGCCGGTCGATGCCGGCGCCGCGGCCGCGGCGGCCGAGGCCAATACGCGGGTGTTCGCGCTGTGCCTGCTGGTGCAGCTGCTGGCCGCGCTGTTCGCCGCCACCGGCAGCGCGCGGCTGCTGCCGCGCCGGCTCAGGCCCGTTACCTGGCGCGGCCTGCTGCTGCTCGGCTTTCTCGACTTCGCGGTGCCCCTGGGCGGCATCCTCTGCACGCTCGGCGCCTTCCTGCTGTCGCGCGTGCTGCCGGCCAACCGCGCGAGCCTGGCCGTCAACACGGTGGAGGAGCCCGAATTCGCCGAGTACCTGATCGGCTCGGTGTCCTACGGCCGCGGCGCGCGGCTCAAGGCCGAGCTGCGCAATGCCGAGGCCAGCGTCGATTTCCGCATGACGGCGCTGCTCGCGATGCAGTCGCTGCCGGTGCGCACCGTCTCGCCGATCCTGCAGGAGATGCTGGCCGACCCGCTCGACGACATCCGCCTGCTGGCCTACGGCAGCCTGGAGAGCAAGGAGAAGGCCCTGACCCAGCGCATCACGGCCGAGCGCGCCGTGCTCGACGCGCCCGGCGGCGCGGCGCGCTCCGGCGTCGAGCGGGCCCGCTCGAACAAGGTGCTGGCCGAGTTGTACGGCGAGCTGATCTACCAGCAACTGGTGACGGGCGACGTCTACGACAACGCGATCTCGCAGGCCGAGCGCTACGCCGAGGCGGCGCTCGCGCTGATCCCCGAGGATGCCGCGCTGTGGCGCTTGCGCGGCCGGCTGGCGCTGCTGCGCCGCGAGCTCGACGCGGCCGACGCGATGCTGCAGCGCGCGATCGACTGCGGCTTCCCGCGCGACCGGCTGCTGCCCTACCTGGCCGAGGCCGCCTACTGGCGCCGCGATTTCCCGCGCGTGCGCAGCCTGCTGGGCGCGATGGACCGGCATGCCGTCACGCCGACCCTGCAGGCCGCCCTCGATTTCTGGCAACCGGCCGCCGCCGGCGCCCCCCGCGTATGAGTTCCACCATGACCACACCGGCCACGCCCGCGCTGCCGCGCGCCACCTCCGCCGACGTGCTGCTGCTGCTCGAGGGCACCTTTCCCTACGTGAGCGGCGGCGTGTCGAGCTGGGTCAACCAGATGATCCGCGCCTTCCCGGAGCACAGCTTCGCGCTGTGCTTCCTCGGCAGCCGCCCGCAGGACTACGTCAAGCAGCAGTACGCGCTGCCCGACAACGTGGTGCACCTGGAGACCCACTATCTCTACGATTTCGCGCCGCCGCCGCTGGTGAAGAAGATGGGCGGCGACGCCGAGGCCTTCGCGCGCTCGGCGAAGCTGCACGAGACCATGCGCAACCCGGCGATGCGCGAGGTGGGCGCGCAACTGCTGAAGTCGATGCTCACGGACCTGAAGCCGGGCGGCGCGCTCGGCGAGGACGCCTTCCTGTATTCGAAGCAGGCCTGGGATTTCCTCACCGACCAATACCGCAAGCACTGCACCGATCCGTCCTTCGTCGACTACTTCTGGACCGTGCGCATCATGCACAAGCCGCTCTGGCAGCTCGCGCGCGTGGCCGAGGGGCTGCCGGCGGCCAAGGTGCTGCACACCGTGTCGACCGGCTACGCGGGTTTCCTCGGCGCGCTCGCGCATTACCGCAGCGGGCGGCCGCTGCTGGTTTCCGAGCACGGCATCTACACCAAGGAGCGCAAGATCGACCTGTTCCAGAGCGAGTGGATCCGCGACAACCGCAGCATCTTCGAGCGCGACGTCTCGCAGGTCGGCTATTTCCGCGATCTCTGGGTGCGCTTCTTCCAGGCCCTGGGCCGCGCCTGCTACGACGCGGCCAGCGACATCATCGCGCTCTACGAGGGCAACCGGCAGCGCCAGATCCTCGACGGCGCGCCGGCCGCGCGCACCGGCACGATCCCGAACGGCGTGAACCTGGCGCGTCTCGCGCCGCTGCGTGCGCAACGCGCCGCGGCGGTGCCCAAGACGCTGTGCCTGATCGGCCGGGTGGTGCCGATCAAGGACATCAAGACCTTCATCCGCGCCATGCTGACCGTGCTGCGCCGCATGCCCGAGGCCGAGGCCTGGATCGCCGGCCCCGAGGACGAGGATCTCGCCTACGCGCAGGAATGCCGCGCGCTGGTGGACAGCCTCGGGCTCGCGGACAAGGTGAAGTTCCTCGGCTTCCAGAAGATCGACGAGTTGCTGCCCAAGTGCGGGCTGCTGGTGCTCAGCTCGATCTCGGAGGCGCTGCCGCTGGTGGTGCTGGAGGGCTTCGCGGCCGGCGTGCCCTCGGTGACCACCGACGTGGGCTCCTGCCGGCAGTTGATCGAAGGCCTGCCCGGCGAGGACGCGGCGCTCGGCGCGGCCGGGCGGGTAGTGCAGATCGCCGACCCGCGCGCGCTGGCCGAGGCCGCCATCGAGCTGTTCCAGGACGACAACTGGCACGCCGCGCAGCGCGCCGGGGTGGCGCGCGTGGAGCGCTACTACACGCAGGAGCAGATGATCGGCGCCTATCGCACGCTGTACCGGCGCCTGGCGGATGCGCCGGCGCAGCCGGCCGCGGACGGGCCGCCGGCCCGCGCGGCGCACTGAGGAGGGCGGCGAGCCATGGCCGGAATCGGATTCGAGCTGCGCAAGATGCTCCGTCGCAACACGCTGACGGGGCTGATGCAGGCCTATACCTACGCGGGGCTGATCGGCGCCGGGCCCTGGGTGCTGTCGATCGTCGGGATCCTGTTGATCGGCGTGCTGAGCGTGCCCTTCGTCAAGCCGAACGGCGCGGTCACGCAGTTCCAGGTGTCGGTCACCTACCTGATCGCGGTTTCGCTGGTGCTGACCGGGCCGCTGCAACTCTGGTACACGCGCTTCACCTCGGATCGCCTGTTCGAGAAGCGACGCGAGCTGGTGCTGCCGAACTTCCACGCGGTGATGCTGGTGGTGACGGCCGCCTCGGCCCTGATCGGCGCGCTGCTGGCGCTGTTCGCGTTCGGCGGCCAGACCGCCGGCTACCGGCTGCTGATGCTGGCCGGCTTCGTGGTGATGAGCAATATCTGGATCGCCACCATCTTCCTGTCGGGCATGAAGCGCTACGTGGCGATCATCGTGGTGTTCTTCGTCGGCTACGCGGCCACCGCGCTGGCCGCGCTGGCGCTCAAGGGCTTCGGGCTGACGGGCCTGCTGGCCGGCTTCGTGGCGGGCCAGACGGTGCTGCTGTGCGGCCTGCTCGGGCTGATCTACCGCGATTTCGACAGCGACCGCTTCATCTCCTTCGAGATCTTCGAGAAGCGCTACCGCTATCCCTCGCTGATGCTGATCGGTTTCCTCTACAACCTCGGCATCTGGATCGACAAGTTCATGTTCTGGTACTCGGCGGGCACCGGCCAGCCGGTGATCGGGCCGCTGCGCGCCTCGATCATCTACGACATCCCGGTGTTCCTCGCCTACCTGGCGATCATCCCGGGCATGGCGGTGTTCCTGCTGCGCATCGAGACCGACTTCGTCGAGTACTACGACGCGTTCTACGACGCGGTGCGCGAGGGCGCCTCGCTGCAGCACATCGAGCGCATGCAGCGCGCCATGGTGGAGGCGCTGCGCGAGGGCGTGTGGGAAATCCTGAAGATCCAGGGGATGGCCGCGCTGATCCTGTTCGCGGCCGCGCCGACCCTGCTGCACTGGCTGGGGATTCCGGCGCTCTACCTGCCGCTGCTCTATATCGACGTGATCGCCGCCAGCATGCAGGTGGTGTTCATGGGCATCATCAACGTGTTCTTCTACCTCGACAAGCGCCGCATCGTGCTGTGGCTGGTGGGCGCCTTCGTGGTGCTGAACGTGGTGCTGACCGCGCTGACGCTGGCCTCGAATCCCGCCGCCTACGGCTATGGCTTCGCGCTCGCGCTGTTCGTGGTGATGCTGGCGAGTCTCTACTGGCTCGATCGCAAGCTCGACACGCTCGAATACGAGACCTTCATGCTGCAGTGAGCGCTGCCGTCAGCGCTTCGTGCGGGCAGGCCCGGCCTGCGCCCGGGACGCCCGCCTCGGTGACTCAGCCGACGGCGCCCGGGTGGAACGCGGACAGCGACACCACGCCGTCCGGCGCAAGTTGCAGCACCGCCTGCCGCGCGCCGTGCTCGATGCGGAACGAGCAGGTCGCGCCGTCCTGGCCCATCACGCCGCGCTCGACCGGGTTCGCCGCCAGCAGCTCGCCGGCCGCCGCCAGGTAGCGCTCCACCAGGTGCCGCGCCTCGTGGGCGGCCTGGTCGCGGTAGCCGCCATGGCGGACCATCTGCTGCGCGCCGCGTGAAAGGCGCGCGAAACCGAGCATCCGCCCTTGCCGCAGCCAGGCCTGCACCGCGGCGGCCACCGCCGACGGGCCGACCAGCCCGCCGACCTGCGGGCAGTCGAGCGCGCCGAACAGCAGCGGCAGCAGCGCCTGCACCGCCGAGCGCGCCGCGTCCCGGCGCTGCGCCGCATTGGTGGCGGCGTGGTTGCCGAGACCGTCGACGCGGTCGAGGTAGAGCCGGAAGTAATCGCAGAATTCCTGGGGCGTGCGCGCCATCTCGATGCCGAAGGCCGCCGCCTCGCGCTGCAGGTATTCGGCATGGCCCGCCAGCTCCGGCAGTTGCCCGAGCGCGGCCAGCGCCAGGCTGCCGTCGAGGTCGAGGGCCTGGAACAGCGGCGCGGTTTCCACCCCCAACTGGGCCAGCCAGCCGGTGCCGGTGGCGAGTTCCTCGCGCGGCAGCAGGTGATGCGCGTCGAGCACCGCGCGCGAGCGCGACACGGCGAAGTCCGAGTCGTCGCCGGCCTCGACGATCGCCAGCGCGCGCAGGTCGGCCAGGCTCAGCGTCAGCAGCTTGACCGGGCTGACCAGCAGTTGCAGCGTCGGCAGCAAGGTCAGCGGCGAGGCGTGCAGGCCGCGTTGCACGCCGTCCAGCAGATGCGTCTCGTCGGGGAACTCGTAGCGAGCGCTGGGCGAGGCGACGGCCCAGGCGAGCCACTCGATGCCGCCGTCGACGAAGGCGAGCGCGATCCGCGAGGGTTCCGACAAGCTGCCGAGGCCTTGCTGCAGCCGGCCTGAAACGATGACGGTCATGGGTGACTCCTGCTGGATGGAAGCGCGGGCGGCGAGCCGGGCGGGGCCTCGGCCTCGCCGGCGCCGCGCCGGTCATTGGAAGATGCGCGTCGTGGCTTCGCCGGTAGCGGCGGTGTCGATCGAATACAGCGTGGCCACGCCCATCACGGTGGCGGCCTGGGCGGTGATGTTCTGTTGCTGCTGGGCCGTGGTGGCGTTGTGGGCGGCGTTGGCGAGCGCCTGCTCGGTCGCCGCGAAGAGATTGCCCATCGCGATGGCGGGGGCATCGCCGAGCACCCCGGTATCGGCCTGGGTGACGGCATCGGTGATCTGCTTGTCGACGGCGGTCGGGAATGCCATGTTCGCTGCTCCTCGGTGAGGCGGCGCGAGCCGGCGCGCGCCGCGCGCACATGGTGGCACGTCGGGCCGGGCCGCGCCAGCGTGTAAACCTGGGCCCGGGCCCGGGCTTCGCGCGTCGGGGCGATTGCCGGCCTTCAGCGGCCGTCGCTGCCCTTGCGCTGGCGCTTGGTGGCGTACATGGCCTGGTCGGCGCGGTCGATCAGGCCCGTCATGTCGACTCCGTCGTCGGGCAGGATCGCGATGCCGACGCTCACGCCGAGATCGAGCTGGTGGCCCTCGAACTCGAAGGGCTCGGCCACCGTTTCGGTCATCCGCTCGCTCTGCCGCTCGGCATCCAGGCGGCCGCCGATGCCGGGCAGGATCACGCCGAACTCGTCGCCGCCCACGCGCGCCACCGTATCCGAGCGCCGCACCGAGCGGGCGATGCGCAGCGCCGCCTCGCGGATCGCGGCGTCGCCGGCGCGATGGCCGAAGCGGTCGTTGATCGGCTTGAGGCCGTCCAGGTCGAGGTTGAGGATGCCGAGCGCGCCTTCCGAGTGCTGCGCCACCTGCACCGCCTGGCGCAGGCGGTCGTAGAACAGCGCGCGGTTGGGCAGGCCGGTCAGTGCGTCGTGGGTGGCGCGCAGGTAGAGCTCGTTGGTCTCGTTGTGGGCGGCATGGAACATCGCCGCCGCGATCAGCTCCGACATCAGCTTCAGTACCTGGATGTCGGCCTCGTCGAAGGCGGCGACCTCGGGCGACATCACCTTCAGCACGCCCACCGTGGTGTCGAGGTGGCGCAGCGGGGTGACCAGCATCGAGCGCAGGCCGACGCGGCGGCAGGCGGCGCGGTCGACGCGATCGTCGGTTTCGGAATCGTCGCAGCGCATGATCTCGCCGGTCTGCACGCACAGGCCCGACAGGCTGCCGGCACGCTTCAGGCGCAGCCCGAGCAGGTCGGCGGCGATGCCGGCGGTGGCGCGGTAGACCATGTCGTCCTGCTCGGCGAGTTCGATCACCGCGCCCTGGGCGCCGGTCAGGCGTCGGCCGCGTTCGGCGACGAAGGCCATCACGCTGCCGAGATCGAGGCCGAGTTTCGCGATCTCGGTCTGGGCGTGAACGATTTCGAGCAGCGTTTCGGCCGAAGGGGAGGACGAGGGCGGAGGCTGGAGCGACACGGAGCTTTCCTGCGTGGGGATGCCTGGGCGCGGCGGCCGATCGGCGGGCGCGGCCGGCATCGGGTGGAACCGGAGCGATCGCGCGATGCTCGCCGGTGGACTGGTGCCGCGCTTGCGCGAAGCATAATGCAAATCGGGCCGCCGGTGAGCCTCCTGGCGTGAATGTATCGATGCAGCCCGGGCGGCATCGATGCGGGCGCCGGCCCGGCTTCTTTTCGTGACGATATCGGCCGGCGCGAAGCCTTGTGGAAAGGTGTTTTCGAAAGCCCGTTGAAGTGGCTTCGAAGGCTTGGGGCGCGGTCGCGTTTTCCTCATACGCGAAAGCGCCGCGGCGGTTCGCGTGGCGATGCCTGGGTTCGCGGATGTACGTTCCGCTGGATCGCTTCGTGAAATGCTGGACCGATTCATGCCGCGCGGCGGCATCTCGTGCAGCAGGTCCAGTCCACAGGAGCGGTGCGTCAATGGTCAGTCTCGTCAACGGTAACTTCAGCATGGGCCCGGGCCCGGTGATCCCTTCCGCCAGCGGGCCGCTGGGCGGCGCCGCGCAGCCCGGCGACGCCTCGGCGCTCGGCGGCGCCGATCCGCAGACGCTCGGCGCGGTGCTGGGCATGCTGATGCAGGCGCTGCAGCAACTGCAGGCCGCCATCGGCAAGGGGGACGACGGCGGCAGCGGCGAGGGCGCCCCGGGTGGCGCGCCCTCGATGCCGGCGGGCTCGTCCCCGGCCGGCATGCCGGCCGCGGGCAACGCC